>CALATC010000043.1 GCA_937891475.1 uncultured Granulicatella sp.
TATAAAATAACATTTTCGGGGCAAGGTGTAATTCCTTACCGGCGGTATAGTCCGCGAGCCAAATAAGGCATGATCTGGTGCAATTCCAGAACCGATAGTGATAGTCTAGATGAGAGAAAATGGTTATATTTCACGTTCGAAGATACCAATCAATTTGATATATAAGAATGCAGCGATGAAATGTAGACCATTTTGTTGCTGCATTTTTTTCGTGCAGTTATACAAATGAAATGGAACAAGAATGTGAGAAACCATCCGATCCTTCACCCGGTTAAGGAGGAGATGTACGATGAGTACAAATGCAAAAACAGTGTCACGTTATGCGACAAAACCATTAATTTTAGTAGGACTATTCGGTGCGCTAAGCACAATTCTAATGTTATTAGAATTTAGTCTTCCATTTATTCCACCATTTGTTAAAATGGATTTTTCTGAATTACCTGTTATTTTAGGAGGTTATTTATTAGGACCATTATATGGTGCGTATATTGCAATTGTAAAAGTTGCATTGAACTTTGTTTTAAATGGAACAACAACATTTGGAATTGGCGAGACAGTTAACTTAATTGGAAGTTTAAGTTTCATGTTACCAGCGGTATTTTATTATAAATATCACCGTACATTCAAAGGGGCGATTACAAGTTTAGTGATTGGTACAACTACTGCAACAGTAGTATTGTTAACAGCAAATTATTTTGTAATTTTCCCATTATATGCAACAGCGATGCATTTCCCAATTGAAAAAATTGTTGCACTTGCAGCTACTACAAACCCATTTGTCACAAATTTATGGACATTGATGCTATTTGCCTTATTACCATTTAATGTATTAAAATTTGGCTTAAGCAGTGTACTATCGTTAATGCTTTATAAAAAAGTTGAAAAAGTATTAAAATTAGAAAAACAATAAATTTAATAACTCAAGAAATCCACTACCCAGAACTTGTTAGAAATAACTGCCATTTCTAACAAGTTTTTTTGTGGAAAAATTTTATTAAATTCACTTGTCCTTTTACTATATTTAGTATAAACTTTACAAAAATATGAATAAGGATTAGAGGCGTTATCGTATGAAAGAGGAAAATATTTCTAGATTTATGAAGGATGGAAAAATTACGGTTCTTCCTAAAAAACAAAAAAATAAAATGGAAATTTTTGAATTTATTTATAATCATTTAAAGAATCATTCAGAAACTTATACTGAGAAAGAATTGAATGAGAAGATTAAGGAGCTATATGATGATTTTGCTACAATGCGCCGTTATTTAGTGGACTATAAATTTGTGATTAGAGATGACTATGGAAAAAGTTACCAACTGAATCCAGCGGTTGAATTAGAAAATTGAAGATAAGAACAGAAAGCGGTAGAGGAGAGGACTCTATCGTTTTTTGGTTTGAGGAATTTTAAAAAGTTAAAACAATTTCGACTATAGTCGATAAAAATGGCAAAAAACCGATTTAGTTTCGATTATAATCGAAGCAACAGTTCCAATTTGCGTTTAATTCGAGTATAATCGAAATAGTAGAATATGAGGTGATGAAGATGGAATATATTGAAAGACCTAAATATATAAAACAAATTGAGAAGTTTATCGATAAGCCTGTTATTAAAATTTTGACAGGGATGCGACGTGTTGGAAAATCAACGATATTAATGATGATTAAAGATAAACTTCTTACAGCAATACCGGATCAACAAAAAATCTATATCAATTTTGAGTCTTTAGAGTTTATGCATATCAATGATGCGCAGTTATTGGCAAAATATTTAATGGATAAAACAAAAAATGTAGAAGGAAAAATGTATTATTTCTTTGATGAAATTCAGTTAGTAAACGACTGGGAAAAAGTAATCAATGGATTAAGAGTAGATAAAGATTGCGATATTTATATCACAGGTTCTAATTCGAATTTGATTTCTGGAGAACTTGCAACATTACTTGCAGGTCGTTATGTAGAATTTGAAATTCAGCCCTTTACTTTTGATGAATTTTCAATCATTTTTAAAGACTATGTGTTATCTAAGGAAGAACTCTTTATGAAATTTATTAAAATCGGCGGGATGCCTATTTTAAAATATTTTAATTTAGAAGAAGATACGAGTTATAAGTATTTGAATGATGTGTACAATACGGTTTTAGTTAAAGATGTATTGAACTATAACAAAATACGAGATGTGGATATTTTTAATCGTATTTTGTCTTTTGCGATTCAAAATATTGGTTCTACATTTTCAGCAAGTAGTATTAAGAGATATTTGAAGAGTGAAAGTAGGGAAGTTTCGATTGATACGATTCTTAATTATTTAGAGTATTGTAGTAGAGCCTTTATTTTAAAGAAAGTTCCAAGATTTGACACAGTGGGAAAAAAGAATTTAAAAGTCGATGAAAAGTATTATTTGACAGACCATGGTTTTAGAGCTGCAAAAGGATATTCTAATACAAAAGATATTGAAAGAACTTTAGAAAATATTGTGTATATTGAGCTCATTTCACGAGGATATAAAGTTGAAATTGGAAAAGTAAGGGATTTGGAAGTTGATTTCATTGCAAGTAAGGAAAATGAGAGAGTGTATTATCAAGTTTCCTATCTAATGGAAACAGAAGAAACAAGACAACGAGAATTTGGCGTGTACCATCAAATGGATGATCATTATCCAAAATATGTTTTGTCAATGGATAAAGTAGACTTTAGTCAAAACGGGATTATTCATAAAAATGTGACTGATTTCTTACTAGAAAAAACAATGGTCGAGTAACCTGTGATGAGGCTTTTTGTTCCATGGGAAATGATAGCTTTACTAGTATTTTGCAGAAAAATACGGTAGGATGGATAGCGGAATAAATGAAAGTTGAGGAGTAGAATATGAAAAAAGAAACGCGAAGTTTGTTTCAAACTGGCGCAATAGTGTTAAGTATCCTTTTTATCGTTCTTGCGATGATGAATTCACATTTTGATTGGCAATTATTAGCGATACCGGGAAGTGGTTTTGCCTTATTAGCAATTTTTATGAGTTGCTTATTATTATGGTTATTTGTTGGAATCGATTGGCCAAGTGTTTTATGTTTAATCTTATTAGGACTAGGATGGCTTCCGAAAGTAACGTATAGTCAAGTGTTTTCTCTTTCTTTTGGGAATAGCACGTTTGTATTTTTATTATTTACCTTTATTGTGACTTATGCTTTAGAACAGACGCCTGCTTTAAAACGGTTAGTCGGATGGTTTTTAAAAACGAATTTTGCGAAGACAAGTCCGAGTCATTTTTTAGGAGCTTTTCTGGGGGCTGTGTTAGTCATTAGTTGGTTTATTTCACCGACAATTTTATTTATGATTGTCTTTCCAATTTATGAAGAGATGATGGAAGTGTTTGGATTAGAAAAAGGGAGTCGACAAGCGTCCTTTATTTTAATTACATTATTTTCTACGATTGCGATTGGAACAGCGATGACACCGATTAATCATGTCTTTGCAATTACGGCAATGGGATTGTATCATACAGCAACTGGTATCAGTATTTCGAATGTCCAATATATGGGACTTGCGATGCCGGCAGGAATTTCTATTTTTGTTGGAATGTTGGCAAGTTTACATCGCTTATGGAAATTAGATTTATCAGAAGTAACATTCCAAAGTTTAGAATCCTTGGAAAATTTACCTGCGGTAACGAAAAAAGAAAAATGGATTGTTTCTATTTTTTCAATTGTGATTACGTTATGGATTATTCCAGAGTGGTTAGGGATTTTATCGCCGAGCGTTGCAGCTTTCTTAAAATCTGCTGGAATGGCATTCCCGCCAATGATTGGAGCTGTTTTATTAGCTTGTATTCATGAAGATGGAAAACCGTTAATGTCAATTCAAGAAGCTTTAACGCGTGGTGTTTACTGGCCAAGTTTATTATTAGTCGGAGCAACTTTAAGTTTAGGAACTTTATTAACGAAACCAGAATTAGGTGTATTACCTTTAATTGAAAGTGGACTAACTCCGTTATTCCATCAATGGAGTGCGATGATGATTGTTATTGTCTTTGTCATTTGGGCAGGATTACAAACGAATTTTTCATCAAATTTAGTAACGGTTTCTGTTGTAACAACTGTTTTAACAACGATTGCAGCAAGTACGGATTTAGGAATTCATACAGCAGTTGTTGCTTGTTTAATTGGGTTTATGGCAAGTTTAGCGTATATGACTCCACCAGCAATGCCTTATGTAGCCATTTCTGTAGGTAGTGGTTGGACAAGTTCAAAAGATGCCTTTCTATACGGTGGATGGTTATTAGTGTTAAGTATTGTAAGTGCCGTTGCTATTGGGTATCCACTAGGAACTTTATGGATGTAAGAAAGGAAGGTATTATGTTAGAAGAACAACGTCAAAAAATTGATTCTATTGATCGCCAAATTGTTGCGTTATTTGAAGAACGTACAAATGTAGTCGAAGAAGTAGCGAAAATTAAATTAGACAACGATATTCCGATTTTAGATAGTGGACGTGAGGAACAAGTGATTTTGAAAGTTCAATCGTATTTAAAAGATGAGTCTTTAAAAGATGAGTTAGCTGAACTTTATACTGAATTAATGTGTATTTCTCGTGAACATCAAAAAAATTGGATGTTTAAACAATCATATCGATGAAGAAATGCTTGAGAAAGCCTTTATGAAAGCAGTTGAACTGCTTCAAGAGCATAGATCTGATGTGCTAGATAAATGGCAAAAGCTTGAACAGGGAGAAAATCTTCTCCATAAGCACTATGCAAAGAAGATGTATAAGATACTAGATTTAGATAAATTTGATGGAGTTATCATGAATCAAGTTCTCGACCACATCAGTATTTCAGAAGTTGGACAAATTGTAGTAACTTTCCTTGAAGGAACTGAGGTATTTTTATAAGAAACTGTGACTGGGAAGTTGCAGTCTTTTTGAGTTTTTATTGATATAATGAAATTATAAATGTGAATATTGTTTAAATTCTCTGGAGGACGTATAATGTTGAATTTAGTAAAAGGTCACCGAGTTAGCTTGGTAGAAAACCTGTTTGAATCATTTACAAAGTTAACTGAACATCATTTGATGGCGAATGTACACGCAGAAAAAATATTAGAGGTTTTTCAACACTTTATTGCGATTCATGACGAGCCCTTGTTTTTTATTTTGGAATTGCCTGTCAGTATTGATAGAGAAAAAGTGATAGCAAAGAATATTATCAAGGAATCCCATAAGGATGTTTATTATATTGATGGTTGTTCAAGAGAGGAATGCCTAGCACTGTTGATTAGATACGGTGATTTGCTTGTTAATGATGGACTAAGTAAGTTTGGATTTGGTGGGCATAAAAGTCATGATGAGATCATGCTTGATAGCTATAATGTTGTGACAATTTATAGTAAAGAACTATCGAAATTTAATGACTTTTTTGAACCTCATAATATTCAATTTGTAGAAGAACTAGTGACAGCTTGGAAAACTTTTTCTAAGACCTCACCAGGAATCTCTGAAATCTATGAAAGTAATGGAAAAACTGTTTATGATTTGCCTG
>CALATC010000044.1 GCA_937891475.1 uncultured Granulicatella sp.
AGAAAAGCTCTTTTTCACTTCACTTAAATGACCCTCTTGCAACGCTTCTAATATTCCTTTAAATTCATCTGGTAGCAACTGTATTTGATTTGCATTCAATAGATGCGTCAACATTTTAAAAGCATAATAGGATTGATTCACTTTTTTCTCCTCCTATTGATTTTCCTCTAACCATTGTTTCGCTACTTTCAAAATCGGCAATTCACGATTCGTTAATAATCTTCCTAGTTTTTTATCTGTTTGTGCTTCATATAATTCTACCGCTTCTTCATAACCAAGCATTAAGACCTTCATTTGAAAATCATTCTTTTCATAATCTAATAATTCTTGTTCTCCACGACTCTTCATTTTACATAAATAATAATGGTTCATATTATGACGATTCACTGCATGATAATAGTCACTTACAATTCCGATTTTACATAACAGTTCACTATCGATGCCTAATTCTTCTTTAACTTCTCTTACCACTGCTTCTTCTGCATTTTCATTTTCTTCTAAACCTCCACCGGCAGTTTCGATATAAGTTCCCAGTCCAAATAAGTCATCTCTAGTAATTTGAACAAAGTAAAACCGGTCTTCATCATCCACAACAATCGCTCTTGCACAATGACGATCCTTTTGTTCGCCTGTTCTTTCCCATTCCTTGTCTTCTAATTCTAAATAAAATTCTAAATCTTTCATCTATCTTCCTCCAATCGCACTCACTATTATATCTCTTTTTTTCTGAAACACAAAAAAGAGAAGATCCTCTAGACCTTCTCTCATACATTTCAAAATAAGTTTCTCTAATTTTTCTTTCGATTTAATACAGTATTTAAGAAAATTGCTACAACACTCGCTACTACAATCCCATTTGAGAAAAACATTTGAACAGCAGTCGGCATACTAATAAATAAATTACTATTATTAAATCCAACCCCCATACTAATAGAAATCGCTGCAATTAAGAAGTTATGTTCATTATTAACAAAATCAACCGTTGATAACACTTGCATCCCTTGAAGCGAAACAAATCCAAACATTACAACCATTGCTCCCCCAATAACAGGACTAGGAATAATTTGCGCTAATGCTCCAAACTTAGGTAATAGACCTAAAATAATTAAAAAGATTGCAGCGTAGTAGATTGGAAGACGATTTTTTACTCCAGAAATTTTTACTAATCCAACATTTTGAGAAAATCCTGTGTATGGAAATGTATTAAACAACCCACCAAGTAACACTGCCATCCCTTCAGCACGAAGCCCATTACGAAGACGAGTTGCATCAATTGTTTCACCAGTAATATTTGATAAAGCCATATAAACTCCTGTAGACTCCACCATCGAAACTGTCGCAATAATACACATCATTGCAATAGATGACAATTCAAAAGTCGGCATTCCAAAATAAAATACAGACGGAACATGAACAACAGCCGCTTGATGTACCGGTGAAAAATCAACTAAGCCCATACTTGCTGCAACAACTGTTCCAACAATCAGCCCAATTAAAATCGAAATCGATTTGATAAATCCTTTTGTAAAAATATTAATCAAAAGAATAATAACAACTGTAATAATTGAAAGTAATAAACTTTGCGCAGTTGGCTCTGGAGAATTATTTCCCATATTTCCAATCGCTACTGGTATTAATGTTAATCCAATTGTTGTAATAACAGAACCCGTCACAATCGAAGGGAAATAGTTCGCTAATTTAGAAAATATTCCCGAAACTAAAATGACATAAATCCCTGAAACGATTAAAGCACCAAACATCGCTCCACTACCATGACTCTTACCGATCATAATTAAAGGCGCCACCGATTGAAACGCTACCCCCAACACAATCGGAAGACCTACACCAAAGTGTTTGTTTAATTGAAGTTGTAACAATGTAGCAACCCCGCACATGAAAATATCTGTAGAAATCAAATACGTTAATTGTTCACTAGAATATCCTAAAGCTGTAGCAATCATTAGAGGAACAAGAATAGAACCTGAATACATTGCTAATAAATGTTGTAACCCTAAAACTGCTGCTTGCGAGTGCTTTTGTTGTTGCATTATAAATCTGCCTCCTTAAAAATAACATTCCCATTTTCAAAACGTTCAATTCGAGCTAATGATATTACTGGATATCCAGCCTCTTCAATCAATCCACGACCCTCTTGGAATGATTTTTCAATGACAATTCCTACCGCTTCTACTTTAGCACCTGCTTGTTCAATGATTTCAATCAAACCTTTAGCAGCTTGACCATTTGCTAAGAAGTCATCAATAATCAATACTTTATCTTCCGTAGAAAGATATTTACCGGCAATAGATACCGTATTACTTATTTTTTTAGTAAAGGAATATACTTCGGCAGTTAGCACTCCTTCATTCATTGTAATGTTTTTAGATTTCTTCGCAAAAATCATTGGAACATCTAATTTGTCAGCTACATAAACCGCTGGAGCAATACCTGACGCTTCAATTGTTACAACTTTTGTAATTCCAGCATTCGCAAATTTCCCTGCGAAAACTTTTCCAATTTCATGCATTAGACGGATATCCACTTGGTGCGTTAAAAAGGAATCCACTTTAAGAATATTCTCACCTAAAACATGACCATCTTTCAAAATACGTTCTTCTAGTAATTTCATAAGTCCTCCTACTAATCCAATAGTTTTCTTACTTCCTCACACTCTTGCACCCTCTACAAAAACATACATTCCAAACATCTTTTGCAAAGAATATCTGTATTTTAACGCTTGAAACTTAAAAAATCAATAGAACAAACCATAAGATTTTGATTAAAAACGAACAATTATATTCAAACTCACTAGAAACATTCATTTTTAGGCAACAAAAAAGGCCGGACATAATCGTCCGACCTCAAAAGTGTCATTAAAAATTATTTTAATGTTACAGAAGCTCCAACTTCTTCTAATTGAGCTTTTAATGCTTCTGCTTCTTCTTTAGCAACGCCTTCTTTTAAGATTCCAGGAGCGCCATCAACTAAAGCTTTAGCTTCTTTTAATCCTAAACCAGTAGCTTCACGAACAACTTTAATTA
>CALATC010000045.1 GCA_937891475.1 uncultured Granulicatella sp.
GTCCAAACCATATTCCCAATTCCTAAAACTAGAAAACCAACAACAATTACGAGTAATCCCCATGCAAATTTAATTGATTTCATATTCTCACCCCCATTAAACACTAACTTTACGTTCTAATAAATAATAATCGACGAACCAATGAATACCCATAAACACGACTGCATACAAGATTGTCACAAAATATTGCTCCGTTTGAGTAAACGATAAGTTTATCATCACTTGAACATAACTTGCTAAAATACCACAACAAATGACAAAGTAACCCACTAAAGATGCCACCATCAATGCCCAACCATACGCTTTCAATCCTTCTTCTAAAATCGCTAATTGGAAGAAGAAAACAATGACAACCATTAAAAATGCCATACACCATGCATAAGCAGTTCCATTTAACGGTAATAAATATTGTAACATTGAACCCGAATTCAAGAAGTCCGTGTAATGAATATGGTCTGCTAAAACTGGGAATCTCCAAATCAATAGCGCCTTATTCACTCCAAGAATGATAAATTGTGTTATTTGAAGTACTAAAATGTAAGATAAAATCGTTAAGAATTTTGCAAAATACACTTGCATTCGATTACCAGGTAAAATGAATAATCGATTAATAAAATTCTCCTTACTACGAAATTCTTTTACCCAAATATAAACAGAAGCAATGATAATAATGATAAAGGCTGCCATCAGCGCTAAATTCATTCCCAATCTTGATTGCACTAAATCCGTCACACTTCTTGTATCTTCGACATTTATATTTTTAGGATCTATTCTTAAAATTCGAATCAGATGAACTAATACCTGTATTACAAAGAATACAATCGTTAGAAATCCTAACATAAATTTACTTTTTCCCAACTCATACAACCATAAATTAAAAATTTTTTTCATGATTGATACACCTCCCTCATCACATCTACAATGGATTTACCTTCTTCTTCACGCACTTGTTCTGCGTAAAATTCTTTAATTACTTTTCCTTCATCTAATAAGATGGCTTTATCAACGATATATTCAATATCTTCGATTTCATGCGAAGTTAAAATAACTCCAATTCCTTCTAATAAATCTGAAGTAAATAATTGTACAATTTGTTCTCTTGAAAAAATATCAATTCCAGAAAATGGTTCATCCATTAATACAAAGTCAACATCTAAAGATAATCCTAATAACAAGTTGACTTTAGCAACATTTCCTTTTGATAATTGTTGAATCACTTCATTCCCTTTGAATTTGAAGAAATGCAATAATTTTTTAGCTTTCTCATCATTCCAATTCGGATAAAAAGTTCTCATAAAAGCCATCGCTTCAAAAATCGTTTCACCTTTATTGACGACAATTTGATCACAAATGTAAGCTAACTTCTTCGAACGATCTCCTTTAATGACTTGTCCATCAATACTTACTTCCCCTTTTTTGATTGGAATTAATCCCATGATCATATTCATAATCGTTGTTTTCCCAATCCCATTAACTCCGATTAATACGGTAATTTCTCCACGTTCTGCTGTGAAAGAAATTCCATTTAACACTGTTTTGTTGCCAAATCTCTTATGTAAATGTTTCACTTCTAACATGCTACTCTCCCTCTCTTCTCTTCATCGCTTGTTCCAACTGTTCCATAACTTCCTCGTTCGAAACATGTAATGGATAAATCGAATCTGCAAAAATTTGTATTGCTTCTTGTAACATTTCTTGTTTTAATTGCCCAATTAATTCGGGATTATCTGTCACTCGACTCATGACATTATTTCCTGTTGAAATCAACCCCATCTCCTCCATTTCTCGAAATGCCCTTTGAACAGTATTCGGATTCACTTGAAGTTGACTAGCAAATTCTCTTCGACTTGGCAATTCTCTTCCTAATTCCCATTCACCCGATACAATTTGCTTTTTTACATAGTCAATAATCTGTTCATATACCGGCAATCGTTTATCAAATTGGATCATAACATTTCATCCCCTCCTTGTACTATTGTGTTAATGCATTAATACACTTTATTCCTTGACTGTATTATACGCTTGATACACTCATTTCGTCAATCATTTTTTGAAAACATTTTTAAAAAATCCGAAAAATTCTTTTGCTGGCTGTTTTTTGTAATAGATTTGTTGAACGAATAGCGATTTTGGCAATAAAAAAACTTTAGACCGGAAATTCCCATCTAAAGTTTTCACTAAGCATTAGCCACGTAATTGACCGTTTTGCCCTAAATTTTCATGTTTAATTTCTTGAATAATAATGTGAATGTGTTCTGTAGGAGCTCCCGTGTTTTTAGAAACAACTTCTGTTACTTCTTTGACAAGCGCTTCTTTTTGTTCACGTGTACGTCCTTCTAACATTTCAATATGAATAAATGGCATTGCTATCCCTCCTTATTGTA
>CALATC010000046.1 GCA_937891475.1 uncultured Granulicatella sp.
AACTTACGTTTTGGTAAACCATTTGTAATGGGATTAATCGGAGGAGCTACAGGAGGATTCTTAGCAGCTTTATTCCAATTAAAAGCAACAGGTATGTCAGTAACAGTATTACCAGGGATGTTATTATTCTTAAATAGCCAATTCCCATTATACGTATTAGCAATCGCAGTAGCCTTTGCAGTAAGTTTTGGATTAACATACACAATCGGTTATAGCGATGATATGTTGAAAAAATAAAATGTAAAAAAGAAAGTCGAAGCGTCACATGATAGCTTCGACTTTTATGTAGATGAGGAGTATCAATGAGTTTAGTAAGAAAGAGTAATACTGGAAAATATGGCTTAGTGTATCATATTGTTCCTCCTTATGGATTAATGAACGATCCAAATGGATTAATTTATTTCAAAGGACAATATCACGTATTTTTCCAATGGAATCCAACAGATACAAAGCATGCGAATAAACATTGGGGACATCTTGTTTCGGATGATATGATTCAATGGAAAAGAGTCGAACTAGCATTAGCTCCAGACCAATGGTTCGATAAAAGTGGTGTATATTCTGGTAGTGCTTATGTTCATAACAATCAATTATGGTTATTTTATACAGGAAATGTAAAAGATGAAGAAGGAAATGCTTCTAGTTATCAATGCTTAGCAGTCTCAGAAGATGGCATTCATTTTGAAAAGAAAGGGCCATTATTCGAACATCCGAAAGGCTATACAAGACATGTTCGTGATCCAAAAGTTTGGTATGATGCACGTGTGGATCATTATTGGATGGTTGTAGGAGCTCAAACGGAAGATTTAAAAGGAGATACATTAGTATATCGTTCAGAAGATTTACTTTACTGGGTATTGAATGGTTCAATTAGTGTTGAAGAAAAAGAATTCGGATATATGTGGGAATGTCCAGATGTGATTCCATTTGAAGAGAAGGATGCATTTATTTATTCTCCACAAGGAATTGAAGGTCAAGGAGAACGATTCAATAACTTATACCAAACAGTGGTGCAATTAGGTCAGTTTACAATTGATGGTAAATTTGTTGTAGAAGCAGAAAACTTAACTGAAGTAGATGCAGGATTTGATTATTATGCTCCGCAAAGTTTCCAAGCAGAAGACGGTCGTATTCTTCAATATGGTTGGATGGGAATTCCAGAAGGAAAAGAAGGACTTATCCCAACGATTCAAGAGGGATGGATTCATGCCTTAACAATTCCACGTGAAGTATTGGTTCAAAATGGAAAATATCTTCAAAAACCTACACGTGAATTATGGAATTTAACAACGGATGTTCAAAAAATCCAATGGAATGCGACTCGATTTGAATCTGTATTTTCATCACCTGCACAAGTGTGGACAGTGAATTGGAAAGAAGCCATTCAGGATAAATTAGCGATTCAATTACGCAATGAAATTTCAATTCAATATGATTCAGAAACTCAAGTGCTTTCTGTCAGCCGTACCGATTGGGAAACAGGAGAAAAAGAAACAAGAGAAAGAACGTTACAATCTCCTCTGCAACATCTAAATGCTTGGATGGATTACTCAAGTTTAGAATTATTTGTTAATGAAGGAGAAGAAGTCTTCACGCTTCGATTCTTCACGGAAGAAGATGATTTAGACTTTGTGGTTCAGCAAACTGTTGAGCAAGAAATGGTGATTGAAGTCTATAGTATGAAGGAAAGTGGATTTATATTAGAGTAAGAACACTTACGTTAGGGTATCTGACATTTTTATCAAAGAGTAAGTACACATAATACTTGCTTTCTAGCCGTTTTTTCGGTAGTATAATGCATGGAATAGTAAGTTCTTTAATGGGTACAGAAAGTTCTTCATGGCTGAGAGAGAACCCCCGCTTTTAGAATTGAACCTACCAGCACATTGATTATGAAAATAATCCGGTTCACGTACCGTTATCACGTTCCAAGAGACATTTAACAATGAAAATGTAATTAAAGGTGGTACCGCGAGTCATTCGTCCTTTTATAGGGGGAATGGCTCTTTTTGTTCCACAATCATTAGAAAAGGAGTGCTACTATGGCAGAAAAAACAAACTTACAAAGAGAAGATTTCTCAAAATGGTATATTCAAACCATTCAAAAAGCTGATTTAATGGATTACTCACCAGTGCGTGGATGTATGATTTTCAAACCAGATGGATATGAAATTTGGGAACATATTCAAGAAGAATTTAACCGTCGCTTTAAAGAGGAAGGAATTCGTAATGCTTACTTCCCAATGTTAATTCCAGAAAGTTTCTTCACAAAAGAAGCAGATCATATTGAAGGATTTGCACCAGAATTACCATGGGTAACTGAAGCAGCAGGTGAAAAATTAGAAGAACGTTTAGCATTACGTCCAACAAGTGAAACAATGATTGGAACTGCGTTCTCAAATTGGATTAATTCATATCGTGATTTACCATATGAAGTAAACCAATGGGCAAATGTATTCCGTTGGGAAAAGAAAACTTTACCATTCTTACGTACATCTGAATTTTTATGGCAAGAAGGACATACTGCTCACGCTGATGAAGAAGATGCACGTCGTCGTACAATGAAAATGTTAGACATTTATAAAGAAGTAGTAGAAGGTGTATTAGCCGTTCCTGTTTATGAAGGACAAAAAACTCCATCAGAACGTTTTGCTGGTGCGGTAGATACTTACTCAATCGAAGCAATGATGAAAGATGGAAAAGCTGTGCAAGCTGGAACTTCTCACTATATGGGAACAAAATTTGCAGAAGCATTTGATATTAAATATTTAACAAAAGAAAACGAACACGTACATGCACATACAACTTCATGGGGAGTATCAACTCGTTTAATCGGTTCATTAATTATGACACACGGAGACGAACAAGGATTAGTATTACCTCCAAAAGTAGCTCCAACACAAGTAGTTTTAATTCCAGTTGGACCATGGAAGAAAAATCCTGCTATCTTAGAAAAATTAGAAGAATTACAACAACAATTAAAAGCAGCAGGTTTACGTGTGAAAATCGATGACACAGACAACTCACCAGGATTCAAATTTAATGAATGGGAATTACGTGGAGTTCCAATGCGTATTGAATGTGGACCACGTGACTTAGAAAATAATCAAGTAATGACAAAAATGCGTGACTTAGACGAAAAAGTTGCGGTAGGTTTTGATGGATTACTAGAAACGATTCAAGCTGAATTAGAGAAAATGCAAGTTCGTTTATTAGAAACAGCTCGTGCAATGCGTGCTTCTAATGAATATACAAACATTGATACTTTAGATGAATTAAAAGCTCATATTGAAGCAAAACGTGAAGCTGGCGAAGTACCTGGTTGGGTATTAGTTGGTTGGGATGGAACAGAAGAAA
>CALATC010000047.1 GCA_937891475.1 uncultured Granulicatella sp.
GTTGTTGAAAAAGTAATGGGACGATCTAGTTATGTTCCTAATTCGATTCAAATGACACCGGAAGATCATATTTTATTAATTACAGGGCCAAATATGTCTGGAAAATCAACGTATATGAGACAGTTGGCACTATGTGTGATTCTTTCTCAAATTGGGTGTTTTGTTCCTGCAACAAGTGCGAAAATTCCAATTTTTACGAAAATCTTTACACGAATAGGTGCGGCAGATGATTTAATTTCTGGTCAAAGTACCTTTATGGTAGAAATGATGGAAACTAACACAGCACTACGTCAGGCTGATCCAACGAGTTTATTATTATTTGATGAGATTGGAAGAGGGACAGCAACTTATGACGGGATGGCTCTTGCTCATGCCATTATTGGCTATATTCATGAACATTTAACTGCGAAAGTGCTGTTCTCAACCCATTATCATGAATTAACAGCTTTAAGTGATACGTATGAAGATTTGAAAAATGTTCACGTAGGAGCGATCGAAAAAGATGGGGAAGTAGTCTTCCTTCATAAAATTATGGAAGGACCAGCAGATAAAAGTTACGGAATTCATGTTGCTAAATTAGCTGGATTACCGTCGTCATTATTAAGTCATGCGGAAAATATTTTAACGATTTTAGAAAACAATTCGCAAGCACAGGAAAGTCTTCAAGAAAATGCTGAGGTGGAACGTAGAGTGGAAGACGTAGAAAGTAGTGCTACAGTTGAAATTCCGCGTGTCGAATCAGAACAATTGGATTTATTTACAAGTAATAACGACCAAGAAGTATTAGAGGAGTTAAAATCCGTTCGAGTGATGAATTTAACGCCACTTCAAGCGTTGCAATTCATCGACCAATGGCAAACAAGACTGAAAGGGTGAGTCTATGGGGAAAATTAAAGAATTAAGTGCTTTATTAACCAACCAGATAGCAGCAGGGGAAGTGATTGAACGCCCGTCATCTGTTGTCAAAGAATTATTGGAAAATGCAGTAGATGCTGGTAGTACAAGAATTGTCATTGAAATTGAAGAAGCAGGGTTAAAACTCATTCGAATTACTGATAATGGTTCAGGGATGAGTCGTGAAGATGCAGTCTTATCGATTCGCCGTCATACGACGAGTAAAATTTATTTGCCCGAACAATTATTCCGTATTAAAACATTAGGATTCAGAGGAGAAGCTTTAGCGAGTATTACAGCTGTTTCAAAAGTGACTTTAACGACTTCAACAGGAGAAGACGTGGGAACTCAGTTAAAAGTGGAGTCAGGAAATATTGTAGAGGAAACTCAAGTACCTCCGTTAAAAGGGACGACCATTGAAGTTTCAGATTTATTTTATAATACACCTGCTCGTTTGAAATTTGTTCGAACACTTCAAACGGAAATTGCCCATATTACTGATGTTGTGAGTAAAATCTCTCTGAGTCATCCGGAAATTTCGATTATTTTAAGAAATGAAGGAAATGAATTAATTCGAACAGCAGGAAATGGCGACTTACGCCAAGCAATTGCGGGGAATTTAGGCCCTACTAATGCTCGTAAAATGTTAGTGTTTAGTGGGGAAGATGATGACTTCAAAGTCAGTGGCTATACTTCCTTACCCGAATTAACAAGATCCAACAGAAATTATATTTCGATTTTTATCAATGGTCGTTCGATTCGGAATATTGCCATTTCTAAAGCAATTGTGGCAGGTTATGGTTCTACCTTAATGGTGGGACGTTTTCCAATTACAGTGATTGATATCGAAATGGATTTCCAATTAGTCGATGTCAATGTGCATCCAACAAAGCAAGAAGTACGTATTAGTAAAGAAGTGGAGCTTTCAGCGCTTATTCAAAAAGCGATACATGAATCAATCCAAGGAGTACAGCGTATTCCTGAATCATTGGAAGATTTACCATTTAAGCGTAAAGTAACAGATACTTCAACTGCTCGTCCAGTAGTGGAACAAGAAACATTGAACTTTGACTTAAAACCTGTTCAGCCGTCCATTCGAGTAGAGACTCCTAGTGAGTGGATACAAGAGGAGGAGACTTCTTCGTATGCAAGTGAAGAGGTGAGTTCTGAAGCTATACCTTTAGAAACTGAAGAGTGTCCATTTGAGAGAGAACCTTCTGAAAAATTAACAGAAGAAATTCCAGTACAAATAACAGTTCATAACAAAGAGGACTGCGAAGATTGTCGTATCGATTTTCACCAAGAAAAAGCGAATTATTGGAAATTATCACAAGATTTGGATGAAGAGAATTTTGAAACTGATTTTCCAGAATTACATTATTTTGGACAAATGCACGGGACATATTTATTTGCGCAAAATGAAAAAGGTTTATACATGATAGACCAACATGCTGCACAGGAGCGAATTAAATATGAAATTTTTAAAGTTTCCATTGGTGAAGTAGCACCGGTGAGTCAATCATTAATGATTCCGATTGTTATGGAATTTTCTAAAAAAGAAGCGTTAAAATTACAAGAGTCCTTAGAAATGATTCGTGAATTTGGTATTGAAATCGAACCATTTGGAACGCATACGTTTCAAATTCAGTCTCATCCTAGTTGGATTAAGCAGGGAGAAGAAAAAGAAATCATTGAGGAAATTATTGATTTAGTTCTCTTGAATCAAAAAGTAACAGTAGCTCAATTAAGAAAGGCAACCGCCATTATGATGAGCTGTAAAGGTTCGATTAAAGCGAATCACCGTCTAACAACGCTTGAAGCAGAACAATTATTAGTGGACTTAGCAAAATGTAAAAATCCATATAATTGTCCTCACGGTAGACCAGTATTAGTTCATTTAAGCAATAAAGATTTAGAAAAATTATTTAAACGAATTCAAGATCCACATCAATCGAAGTGGAAGTTTGAAGATTAGGAGGAAGAAAAATGTCAGATTTTTCAAAAGAAGCATTAAAACAACGATTAACAGAAATTCAATATGAAGTGACACAAAATGAAGCGACAGAACGTCCTTTTTCAGGAGAATATGATGAATTTTTTGAAGAAGGAATTTATGTAGATGTTGTGAGTGGTGAACCATTATTTAGTTCAAAAGATAAATTTGATGCAGGTTGTGGTTGGCCATCATTTTCAAAACCAATTCAAAATACAACATTAACAGAAAAAGAAGACCATAAACTAAATCGTGTTCGTACAGAAGTTCGTAGTCAAAAAGCGGATTCTCATTTAGGGCATGTATTCCCAGATGGTCCAGAAGAATTAGGTGGATTACGTTATTGTATTAATTCTGCAGCATTAAGATTTATTCCAAAAGCAGATTTAGAAAA
This sequence comes from uncultured Granulicatella sp., assembly GCA_937891475.1. The sequence continues at coordinate 3,282 of CALATC010000047.1, forward strand.
AGAAGGATATGGAGAATTTCTTCAATATTTTTAAGAGAAATGGAGTTAGAAAATGAGTCGTACTGTTCATACTGAATTGACTAATATGTGTATGATTTATGACCAAGAGGGAAATGTTTTAGTGCAAGAGAAAAATTTAAGTTATGCACAAGGATTAATCTTTCCTGGAGGACATGTTGAACCAATGGAATCGATTGTAGATTCGACCATTCGAGAAATAAAAGAAGAAACGGGTTTAACGATTAGTCAGTTAGAGTTTTGTGGAATCAAGGATTGGATTCGACCAGATGGAACACGTTATATTGTCTTTTTATACAAGACGAGTCATTACACTGGTGAACTCCGTTCTTCTTCTGAGGGAGATATGTTTTGGATTTCTTTAGAAGATTTGAAGAAGAGAGAACCATTATGGTATTTGGATCAAATGTTAGACATTTTTGAACAAAAGGGACCTACTGAATTGTTTTTCAATTATGGGGATGAGGAGTATATTCCGGAATTGAAGTAGGACAGAATTTTTAGTAGAAACTACGAAAGACTTCCTAAATATAGTAGTAAAGGACGGCAGCAGCCCTGCGGTCTCATGCCTAAATTTCGAGCCTTGGTCTCGAAATTTCATAATCATAGTAGCCGATGTTTCGGCTACTATGATGCATGCTACTATGGGAAGTCTTTCTTCGTTTTACGTAATATGAGAGAGAAGGTAATCACTCTTGATTAACACGTGTAATACGTACTATAATGTTGTTAATAGGAGGTATGAAAATGTTAGTAACTTATCCTGCGTTGTTTTATTATGATGATTCAGATGGTACTAGTGCACTTTACTTTGTACATTTTCCAGATTTTTCAAATATTTCTGGTACTCAAGGAAAAGATATTAGTGATGCATTGGAAATGGCAAGTGAGTGGCTAGGCATCAATGCTGCTGATTGTATCGAAAATGATATCGATTTACCTAAGCCATCAGATATAAATTCTTTATCCTTAGTTGAGCATAATCCTTTCAAGGATGATAAAGATATTGAATTAAAATTTGATTCAAAAAAATCATTTATTTCTATGGTAGGTGTAAATATAAATCATTATTTAGGAAATCAAGAACCAGTAAAAAAGACTTTAACGATACCGAGATGGGCTGATAAGTTAGGAAGAGAATTAGGTTTAAATTTTTCTCAAACATTAACGGAAGCAATTGTCGAAAGAAAAATAAACTTTTAGGATTTCCTAAGAGTTTATTTTTTGCGATGAATATGATAGAGTAACAAGAAAGATTTCTAACGTGTTGCTTCTGTACCGTTGAAATATCAAAATCAAAGTACAAAAGCAACCTTCCTTGGCAGGTTTAGCGAAGTTGGTAAAGTAACAGATACCTATTGAAATATTTGACAAATACAACAGATTTTCTTATACTAAATGAGTATTGCCCAGTCAGATAAAAGAATTTTAATCGTAGAGAGGTCTAGTCGGTGAAAATGACCACAAAATTTATGCTCCTGATTGGAATTTTGTAGAAATACAGACGCTTCCCGCGTTATCGGAATGAATGAGAATGAAATGCTGTTTCATTGTAAGCAAGGTGGTACCGCGTGGTAGACGCCCTTGTAACAATGGGGCAGTTTTTATTTTTTTATAATAAACGAAAAGGATGGTAAAGATGAAAAAATTATCTAGTAGCGAAATTCGTCAAATGTATCTTGATTTCTTCCAAGAGAAAGGACATAAGGTACATCCAAGTGCAAGTTTAATTCCTGTGAATGATCCAACATTATTATGGATTAACTCAGGGGTAGCTACTTTGAAAAAATATTTTGATGGAACAGAAACACCTGAAGTTCCAAGAATTACAAATGCTCAAAAGAGTATTCGTACAAACGATATTGAAAATGTAGGTCACACTGCAAGACACCATACATTATTTGAAATGATGGGGAACTTCTCAATCGGCGATTACTTCAAAGAAGAAGTCATTCCATGGGCTTGGGAATTTTTAACAAGTGAAAAATGGTTAGCATTAGACCCAAATCGTTTATATGTAACGTATTATCCAAAAGATCCTGAAACTAAACAATTATGGATGGAAAAAGTAGGATTACCAGAAGACCATATTATTCCTGTAGAAGATAACTTCTGGGATATCGGTGCTGGACCATGTGGACCAGATACTGAGATTTTCTATGACCGTGGTGAAAAATATCAAACTTTAGCGGAAGATGATCCTGAAAACTATCCAGGAGGAGAAAACGAACGTTACTTAGAAATTTGGAACTTAGTATTCTCTCAATTTAACCATATGCCAGATGGAACATATCCTCCATTACCACATAAAAACGTCGATACGGGGATGGGATTAGAGCGTGTTGTTTCTGTTATTCAAGATACTCCAACAAACTTTGAAACAGATTTATTCATGCCAATTATTCAACAATTAGAACAACTAAGTGCTGGTAAAAAATATAATACTTCAAAAGATTTAGATGTTTCATTTAAAGTTATTGCTGACCATATTCGTGCAGTTAGCTTTGCGATTGGTGACGGTGCGTTACCTTCAAATGAAGGACGTGGATATATTATCCGTCGTTTAATCCGTCGTTCAGTAATGCATGGTCAACGTTTAGGCATTCAAGGTTCATTCTTAACAAAATTAGTGCCAACTGTTGCAAGCATTATGCACAGCTACTATCCTGAAGTAACTGAAAATATGGAGTTCATTCAAAAAGTTATTGCAAATGAAGAAAATCGTTTCCAAGAAACAATTCATGATGGACTTGCAATTTTAGAAACAGTATTTGTTGAAATGAAAGAGCAAAATCAAACTGTATTATCAGGTGAAAATGCCTTTAAACTATATGATACTTATGGATTCCCTTATGAATTAACATTAGAATATGCTAGTGATAATGGTTATGAAGTGGATGAAGAAGGATTCCAAGCTGAAATGAAAGCACAAAAAGAACGTGCTCGTGCAGCTCGTAATACAGAAACTTCTATGAATGTTCAATCAGCTGTTTTACGAGATATTACAGTGGAAAGTACATTTGTGGGATATGACCGTACAACTGAAAAAGGTCTATTAAGTGCGATTGTATATGAAGATGAATTAGTAGAATCTGCTTTAGAAGATACAAGAGTTCAAGTTGTCTTCAATCAAACTCCATTCTATGCTGAAATGGGTGGACAATTATCTGACCATGGTGTGATTAAGGATGAATCAGGTCAAGTAGTTGCAACTGTTGTTCAAGTGAAGAAAGCTCCAAATGGTCAACCTTTACATACAATTGATGTTGTTGCTCCAATGCAATTAAACTCAACTTATGTATTAGAAGTGGATCAACAAGAACGTGCTAAATTAATTAAAAACCACACTGCAACTCACTTATTACACCAAGCATTAAAAGAAGTATTAGGAACACATGCTAACCAAGCAGGTTCATTAGTAGCTCCAGGATACTTACGTTTTGACTTTAGCCACTTTGGTCAAGTAACAGCTGAAGAATTAGCTGAAATGGAACGTATTGTAAATGAAAAAATTTGGGCAGCTTTAGATGTGGTGACGGTTGAAACTACATTAGAAGAAGCGAAAAAATTAGGCGCAATGGCTTTATTCGGTGAAAAATATGGTAATAAAGTTCGTATGGTAAACATTGCAAACTGGTCTATCGAATTATGTGGTGGGGTTCACGTTTCAAATACTCAAGAAATTGGTCTATTCAAGATTATTTCTGAATCAGGTATTGGTGCCGGAGTTCGCCGTATTGAAGCTGTAACTAGTCAAGAAGCATTTGAATTATTAGCAAAACATGAATTGTTATTAAAACAAATTGCAAGTGATGTTAAAGCTGTTCAATTAGATAGCACTCCAGAACGAGTTTCTCACTTACAACAAGAATTAAAAGAAGCTCAACATGAGATTTCAGCTCTAAAAGCTAAATTAATGAAATCTGAAGTAGCAGACTTATTCGAATCTGTTTCTACAGCAGGAAACTACTCATTCATTACAGTTCACTTACCAAACAAAGATATGAATGAATTACGTCAATTAGCGGATACTTGGAGACAAAAAGCAGCAAGTGATGTATTCGTCGTAGCAACTAATGAAGGAGAAAAAGCGAATTTATTAGCTGCAGTTTCTAAAGATGCAAATAAAAAAGGAATTAAAGCAGGAGATATTATCAAAGCAATTGCTTCACATATCCAAGGTGGCGGTGGTGGCCGTCCAGATATGGCTCAAGCAGGTGGTAAAAATCCAGCAGGTATTCCAGCTGCGTTAAAAGCGGTAGAAGAATTCTTAGCTCAAGCATAATGATTCAATTAAAATGGAGTAGAATGTGATCCATTCTACTTCATTTTTTTAAGGAAAGTTTAATCTCTATCGTATTTATTGTAGTTTTTACTAAAATTTAGTAGAATGAAGATACAAAGAAATGAGGTGTTAATATGAGTTCAATGGATGAAACAGTTCTATTTAACTTTCATGATAAAGATGAAAAAACAGTACAAGAGACACTAACAATTGTTTATGATGCATTAAACGAAAAAGGTTATAGTGCAGTCAATCAAATTGTTGGGTACTTATTATCTGGCGATCCAGCTTATATTCCTCGACATCGTGATGCTAGAAATCTAGTAAGACGTCACGAGCGTGATGAAATTATCGAAGAATTAATCCGCCATTATATTCGTTCGACAGGTAGAAATTGTTAATGAGAGTAATGGGATTAGATGTCGGCAGTAAAACGGTTGGAGTTGCGATTAGTGACCCATTAGGTTGGACTGCTCAAGGTGTTGAAACGATTGCGATTAATGAAGCTGCAAGTGAATTTGGCTTTAACCGTGTGGTGGAATTGGTTAAAGAATACGAAGTTGAGAAGATTGTTATCGGGATGCCGAAAAACATGAATAATACAGCTGGACCAAGAGCAGAAGCTTCACAAAAATATGGTAGAAGTTTAGAAAAACGTTTAGAAATTCCAATCGTTTTTCACGATGAACGGTTAACAACAATGCAAGCAGAAAGAATGCTTGTTGAGGAAGCGAATGTTTCTCGTAAAAAGAGAAAAGAAGTGATTGATAAGTTAGCAGCCGTCATCATTTTACAAAATTATTTAGATTTAAATATTAAATAGAAAAGAGGAAACGTAATGACAGAACATACACATGAACATGATGGACATGAACATATTACAATTATTGATGAAGAAGGAAATGAAGTCTTACACGAGGTTTTATTTACTTTCGATTCAGAAGATTTTGGTAAATCATATGTTTTAGTATACCCAGCAGGAATTCCAGAGGGAGAAGAAGTTGAACTTCAAGCATTTTCTTATGTTGAAGCTGAAGATGGTACTGAAGGAGACTTACTTCCTATCGAAACTGATGAAGAATGGGATATGATTGAGGAAGTTTTAAATACTTTCTTAGATGAAGAAGAAGAATAATGATGTGAGAAGACGCCTGATAGGATGCTATTTGGTGTCTTCTTTCCTTATATTTAGCGAAATTGGACTTGCCTTACTGTAGCAAAGGACGCAAGCAGCCAGCTTTGCTGTCTCATTGCTAAATTTCGAGCCTAAGGTCTCGAAATTTCCTGTACTAGAAGCCACATTGGCTTCTAGTACTAAGGCTACAGTGTCAAGTCCATTTCGCTGGACGTGTATTCATGAGGGAACGTTTGAATGATGGGACTTGACTTGAGTAGCAATGGACGTCAGCAGCTTTGCAAGCGAATCTCATCGAACAGCGTCAAGTCTATTTTGTTTTCATAGATATCTTTATAGAATTTGTAACATAATTGTAGAACTCCTAGTCTTCAATTGTTATATGAATTCATGTATAATGACAACGAAGTTAAAAGGAGGAATTATATGTCACAAAAGGACCGTTTTAAAGCAGGTTTCATTTATGAAAATGATGAAATTAGAGCTATCCGAAAGAAAGAATCTAAAATCACAAGAAATATCGTACGATTATTCGCCATTATATTGGCAGTAATTGTGATTGGTGGAGGAGTATATGGATACTACTATGTTTCAAGTGCATTAAAGCCTGTTAATTCTCAACAAACTCAAACAGTAGAAGTAGAAATTCCAGCAGGATCATCCGTAAAACAAATTGCTAAAATTTTAGAAGATAATAAGCTTATACGTAATTCAAAAATTTTTAATTTTTATATTAAATTTAAAAATGTAGCAGGATTTAAAGCAGGATTTTATCAATTGTCTCCATCTATGGATATTGATCAAATTTTAGGACAATTAGCAGATGGCGGTAAAGATAAATCTGCTAATGTTGCAAAAGTTGTCGTGCGTGAAGGGGAAACTTTGACAGGAATTGCAGAAGAAGTGGGAAAATCTACGAAATATTCTAAAGAAGACTTTATGAATAAAGTACAAGAACAAGCTTTCATTGATCAATTAGTACAAAAATTCCCACGTTTATTTAAAGATGCACAAAAAGCACAAAATGTTCGATATTTCTTAGAAGGATATTTATATCCTGCAACTTATGATGCAGACGAAAATAAAACTTTACAAATGATTATTGAAGAAATGGTTGCTAAAACAGATAGTGTCTTATCTAAATATTATGCAAAAATTTCTCAAGGAGATTATAATGTTCATGAGATTTTAACAATGGCATCCTTGTTAGAAAAAGAAGGGTATAAAGTAGAAGATCGTCAAAAAATTGCAAGTGTATTTTACAATCGTATTAAAAAGAATATGATGTTACAAACAGATATTTCTGTCCTATATGCTTTAGGAGAGCATAAAGAGGTCGTAACATTAAAAGATTTAGAAGTAAATTCTCCATATAATTTATACAAATACAGAGGGCTAGGACCAGGACCATTTAATAGTCCGAGTGAAGAAGCGATTTTAGCGGCTATTGATCCAGCTCAAACAGATTATGAATATTTTGTAGCAGATATTCAAACAAAAGAAGTTTATTTTGCAAAAACATATGATGAACACTTAGTATTAAAAGCCAAATACGTTGATAAGGAGTAACTTATGAAAAAGAAGCCGATTGTTATTGGAGTGACTGGTGGTTCTGGTAGTGGTAAAACTACTGTTAGTAGAAAAATTTTGGAACACTTTCCCGAATTAAGTATTGTAAAAATTGACCAAGACTTCTATTATAAAGACCAAAGTGATATGCCTTTTGAAGAACGTTTAAAAACAAATTATGATCATCCATTTGCGTTTGATACAGATTTATTAATTGAACATATGAATAAGTTAATTAATTTTGAATCCATTGATGAACCAGTATATGATTATGAAAATCATACGAGAAGTAATCAAACGATTCATCAAGAGCCAAAAGATGTGATTTTAATTGAAGGAATTTTAATTTTGGAAGATGAACGTTTACGCGATTTAATGGATATTAAAGTATATGTAGATACAGATGATGATATTCGTATTATTCGTCGTATTAAACGAGATATGGTTGAACGTGGTAGAACTCTTGATTCCATTATTCATCAATATGTGACTGTTGTAAAACCGATGTATCATCAGTTTATTGAGCCGACGAAGAAATTTGCGGATATTATTATTCCTGAAGGTGGCTCAAATGTTGTAGCAATCGACTTAATGACAACAAAAATAGCATCTATTTTAAGTGATTTAACATAATTTTCTCAGAAATTTATAAATAAAGCTTGCAATCTTCTTCATAAAATGGTATGTTTTTACCACTGTCAAAACAGTAAAATGGAAAAGAGGGAGAAGCCAAATGACTGAGAAATTATATCCAATGACGCTTGAAGGAAAAGCAAAATTAGAAGCTGAATTGGAAGAATTAAAAGTAGTTAAACGTAAAGAAATCGTTGAGCGTATTAAAATTGCTCGTAGTTATGGTGACTTATCTGAAAATTCAGAGTACGAATCAGCTAAAGATGAACAAGCCTTTGTTGAAGGAAGAATTACAACTCTTGAAAAAATGATTCGTTTTGCTGAAATTATCGATGATAATAATGTCGAAAAAGATGTCGTTTCTTTAGGACGTAAAATTACTTTTATCGAATTACCAGATGGTGAAGAAGAGTCTTATACAATCGTTGGTAGTGCAGAAGCAAATCCAATCGAAGGAAAAATTTCAAATGATTCTCCAATTGCAAAAGGAATCATTGGTAAGAAATTAAATGACGAAGTTGTCATCCAAACTCCAGGTGGAGATATGAAGGTAAAAATTACAAAAATTGAATCTGTATAAGAAATCTTTTGTGAACTGTAGGAGAAATAATTTCTCTTACAGTTTTTTTAGTTTAAGAAAGAATGTGAACTATGATGCTAGATATGGTATAATTCATTTAGAATATAAAAGAAAAGGTGAAAAATTTTTGAGGAAATTAACGAAGTTTTTGGGAACTATTTCTGTATTATGCTTAATGGGTTTAGTAAAACCAATAGCAGCAGAGACTGTAGATATTGTTGAATTAACAAAAAATGCAGGTTATGAAGTAAATCCAGAGGATAAACCTAAGTCCTCGATTGTGGTTGATGCATATACTGGTAGAATTTTGTGGCAAGATAACATTGATGAAGAGCGAGATCCTGCAAGTATTAGTAAAGTGATGACAGTATATTTAGTGATGGAGGCTATTCAAAAGGGAGAATTATCTTTATCTCAAAAGATTGTAGCGACGAAAGAAGATGCAGCCATTTCAAATATATACGCCATTAGTAATAATACCCTTGTGGAAGGTGTAGAGTATCCAATTGAAGAATTAATCAAAATGACACTTGTTCCTTCTTCAAACGCTGCAACAATTATGTTAGCGAATGCAGTTGAGAAAGATTCTGCTGCATTTATTGGAAAAATGAATGCTAAAGCTAAAGAATTGGGAATGAATCATACAACGTTCAATAATGCATCTGGGGCAGTTGCTGAATTATTTAAAGGTTATTATCAACCGGAAGGTTATGATGCTTCAAAGCCAAATCAAACAACAGCTCGTGATTTAGCGATTTTGGCTATGGATTTAATGAATCGTTATCCACAAGTATTACAATATACTAATTCTGCTGTTGTAAAAACAATGGAAGGAACACCGTATGAGGAAAAATTTGATACGTATAATTATTCTCTTCCTGGTGCAAAGTATGGAGTTGAAGGTGTTAACGGATTAAAAACTGGATCAAGTGGATATGGTGCTTTTAACTATATTGCTACATATGAAAAAGATCAAATGAAGTTAGTGGAAGTTGTTCTTGGTGTTGGAGATTGGTCGAATCAAGCTGGTGAAATGATTCGACATACATTCGGAAATGCTATTTTGAATTATGTATTAGAACATTTTTCATACCAAACTATACTACCAGCAGGAGAACATAATTTTGATGGGCATAAGATTACAACCAATCTACCTCTTCAGATGATTGTCGAAAAAGGAAAAACTCCTGAATGGGAAGTAGCGAATAAAAGAGTAAGTATTCATTTAACAGGTGATTTCTTAAAAGAAAATCAAAAAAATCCAAGTGTTGAAGTAGTAGCTGAAAGTGGTTTTGCTGATTTACCAAAAGAACCTGAGAAACGACAACAAACACTCCAAGTGTATATTATTCAAAATGCTTTTGCTTTTGCAGTAATCATTGGGGGTTCAATTTTATTTCTTTTAGTATTATTTGGAGAGAGTCGAGCTAAAAACAGACGAAAACATAAAAGGAAATAATAAAAGAATAAAACGGAAAAAATCTCATTAAAACCTGATAAAAATATATACAAATTGCTAGACTTTGTGTTTATTTTATGACAGAATACAATCGAGGGGTGCTATAGCTCAGTAGGATAGAGCAAACGTTTCCTAAACGTTAGGTCGGGGGTTCAAATCCCTTTAGCACCGTAATGATGATTATTTAATACAAAAATGGGAATTGAATATAATAGTTTGATCAAGACATGATGGGGATAGAGGAATAAATCATTCTTTATTCACAAATAAAATGGTGTAGGTGATAGAGATGTATGCGATGAATCGTCAGTTAAAGTCATTGAAATTATTTTTTGAAATCATAGAAAAAGGTCATAGTATTGAATTTGAATTTAATGGAAATCATTATAAATTTTCACCAGTTAATGATGAATATGTATTAATTAATTATACAACTAATAATAAATTACATTTCAACTCAATTGAAGAATTAATGGAATTAGAATCTAGTGGAATGAATCTCCAAAAAAATTGGAAAAAATTAAAAATAAAATCGATTCAATAATCCTAGATTTTAGTCTAATTTAAAAACTATACTATAATTGTGTTGGGTATAAGTAATGCAGTAATCAATAGAATAATCATCATTATGTTAGCATGATTCTTCAATTGGGTAGTGGGGAAGAAGCTGATTAAATTAAGTGGACAATGAACTTTAAAGTTTTTGTCCACTTTTTTATTTTTAAACTTTCTTAACCATTTAAAAGTTGCTATTTAACTTAGTTGGGTGTAAACTATCTTTAGTTCACAAAAATAGAAAGCGGTGATTACATGAACGTTCAAGAATTGGATATTCTGAACGCAATTCGAAAGAATCCTAAGCTGAATCAGAGAGATATCGCAAATCAATCAGGATATTCATTAGGATTTGTTAATCGTGTAGTAAAAGAATTACAAGAAGAAAAGTGGCTATCTCCAAGTGGGGAATTAAGTGAAAAAGCAAAAACATTTATAACAGCAAATCAACCAAAGAAAGCAGTTATTTTAGCTGCTGGATTTGGAATGCGAATGGTTCCCATTAATACGGAAATTCCTAAAGGTCTAATGGAAGTAAAGGGAGAAGTCTTAATCGAAAGAATGATTCGCCATCTTCATGAAGTTGGAATTACAGATATTCAAGTAGTCGTTGGCTTTATGAAAGAAAGATATGAATATTTAATCGATGAATTCCAAGTTAAATTAGTGGTAAATTCTGAATACCAAATTAAAAATAATTTACATTCATTAAGTAAGGTAAAATCTTCGTTGGATAAAACTTACATCGTACCATGCGACATTTGGGCAGAAGAAAATCCATTTAGTGATTTTGAACCCTATTCATGGTACATGGTTACCGATGAAATATCAGTTGAAAGTACTGTACGTGTGAATCGTAAAAGAGAATTAGTCATGGTAGATGAAGAGGAAGAAGGCAATCAAATGATTGGTCTTTGTTATGTAATGGGACAAGAAGCAAAAGCTGTTCAAGAGAAAATACAAGAATTTTCAAAGAAACCTTCTTATGATCATGAATTTTGGGAATGTACATTACAAGATAAAAATAAATGGATGATTCCTTCTAAAGTAGTCGATTCAAAACAATTTATTGAGATTAATACGTATGAACAACTGCGAGAAATAGATGGTAATTCTGCAAACTTGCAAACAGATGCCATTTCAATTATTCAAGATTGTTTTAATGTTAAAGTTGATGAAATTAAAAATATTACTGTTTTGAAAAAGGGAATGACAAACCGTTCGTTCTTATTTGAATGTCAAAATCAAAAATATATTATGCGTATTCCGGGTGAAGGAACGGATCATTTAATTAATCGAAAAGAAGAAGCTGACGTTTATCAAGCATTAGAAAATCGTCAAATTTGTGATGATGTTTTATACATGAATCCAGAAAATGGCTATAAAATTACAGCTTATTTAGAAGATGCTACAAACTGTGATGCAGAAAACTGGGATGAAGTAGAAGCTTGTATGACGAAACTAAGAGAATTCCACGAATTAAACTTAACAGTAGACCATCGTTTTGATATTTTTGGTCAAATTGATTTCTATGAAAGTTTATGGAATGGTGAAAAATCTTATTTTAAAGATTATGAAAAAACAAAAGCAGCTATTTTTGAATTGAAAAAATGGATTGATACATTAGATAAAACAGAAACTCTTGTGCATATTGATGCAGTTCCAGATAATTTCTTATTTACAAAAGATGGTATTCGAATTATTGACTGGGAATATGCGGGAATGCAAGATCCTCATGTTGATATTGCGATGTTTTGTATTTATTCCTTGTATTCAAAAGAACAAGTCGATCGTTTAATCGATTTATACTTCAAAGGAGAAGTTTCTCCAATGATTCGCAAGAAAATTTATGCATATATTGCAAGTGCAGGATTATTATGGAGTAATTGGTGCGAATATAAGAGAAGTTTAGGAATTGATTTTGGAGAATATTCATTATGTCAGTACCGTTATGCAAAAGAATATTCTAAATTAGTATTATCTACATTAGAGGAACTGTGAAAAGAGGAGAATTATGGCAAATACAATTAAAAGAGCGATTTTAATGGCTGCAGGTCAAGGAACAAGAATGAGACCTATTACAAA
>CALATC010000048.1 GCA_937891475.1 uncultured Granulicatella sp.
TCATAGAAGATTAGGTACACTGTCATTTGTATATGAATGAAAAGGAGTTAAGGAATGAAAGAGTGGAAACAAGCATTTAAATTATCATTACCAATTTTCTTTGGTTATTTATTTTTAGGTATTGCCTTTGCCATTTTAATGGTACAAGATGGTTATTCTGGTTGGTGGGCAATTTTCTCGAGTATTTTTATGTATGCAGGATCAATGCAATTTGCGATTGTCAGCTTCATGAATGCGGGATTAGGTCTAGGAATGATTGCCATCATGACCTTATTGATTAATGCTCGTATGATGTTTTATGGTATTAGCTTTATTGAATTATTTAAGCGATTAGGGTGGAAGGCTTTCTATTTAATCTTCGCCTTATCTGATGAAACATTTTCAGTCATGGTTGGTATGAAACAAGAGGAAGAGGGAACTTATTCTGATAACGTTCACGTCTACCTTGCCTTTTTAAATCATGTGTACTGGGTATTCGGAACAATGGTTGGAGTTGTTGCAGGTAATTTTATTCCGTTTTCAGCAAAAGGAATTGATTTTTCAATGACAGCATTATTCGTTCTAATTGTGGTCAATCAAATCATGCAAAGTGATCGTTACTATCCATTCTTAATTGGTGGAAGTAGTGCCTTATTCTGGCTAATTGCAGTTGGACCAAAATACTTCTTATTACCAAGCTTAGCTTGTACAGTGATATTATTAATGATCATTTTTGAAAGAAATATGAAACATAAATTGAAGGAGGAAGTAACAAAATGACACCAATGATGATTTTTTTAAGCATGATGGTTGCAACGGTTGTAACATTCGGATTGAGATTATTTCCCTATGTGATGTTTCGTCATCATGATGTATTACCTCCTCGTCTCCAATTTATTGCACAAGTACTCCCTAAAGCAATTATGACGACATTAGTCATCTATTGTGTCAAAGATGTAGCTTGGACACAAGCACCATTTGGGGCAGCAGAACTCATTAGTATTGCTTGTGTTGTAGTGTTACATTGGTGGAAGCAAAATACTTTACTAAGCATCTTTGTTCCAACAATGATTTATATGATTTTAATTCAAGTGGTATTTGTATAAATAGTTATTGAAAACTCTTGAGGTCTTCCTAAAGACTTTAAGAGTTTTTTTGCGCTCCATTCGAATTTCTTTCAGCAAAACACTACCATTTCAAAACATTTGTTGTTACACTAATAGAAGATGAAATAGAAAGAGGAGTCACATGAAGTTATTATTTGTTGGAGACGTTGTTGGTGCTCCAGGTCGTCAAGCAATTGAAGATTATTTACCAAAATTAAAGAAAAAATATAAACCTCAAGTAACGATTGTTAACGGAGAAAATGCTGCAAATGGAAAGGGCATTACGGAGAAAATTTATAAGCAATTATTACAAGCGGGAGCAGATGTTGTGACGTTAGGAAACCATGCTTTTGATAATCGTGATATTTTTGAATTTATTGAGGATGCTAAGAAAATGGTTCGTCCAGCGAATTATCCAGCAGGAGTTCCAGGGCAAGGAATGGTTTTTGTCAAGAGTAATCAAGTGGAAGTCTGTGTCATTAACTTACAAGGTCGTGTCTTTATGAATACGTTAGATGATCCATTTCAAGTGATTCAGTCACTCGTTGAAACAGCTCGTAAGAGAACGCCGATTATTTTTGTAGATTTCCATGCCGAAGTAACAAGTGAGAAGCAAGCAATGGGTTGGTTTTTAGATGGAAAAGTAACCGCTGTGATTGGAACTCATACGCATGTACAAACAAATGATGCCCGTATTTTACCGCAGGGAACGGCTGTGATGTGTGATGTGGGAATGACGGGTCCTTATAATGGGATTTTAGGAATGGAAAGAGAAGCAATTATTGGTAAGTTTTTAAACCAATTACCAACACGATTCGAAGTGTCTGATCCTGATGATGTGCAATTATCCGCTTGTTTTATTGAATGTGATGATGCAACTGGAAAAGTGAAGAAAATTTTACCGATTAAAATTTCACCAGATCAACCATTTATGGAATAGCCTAAAGGAGAAAATTTTACGAATGCCTCAAAAAACGAAGAGAACGCCCATGATGGAACAATATTTTTCAATCAAGGAACAATATCCGGATTGTTTATTGTTTTATCGTTTGGGAGATTTTTATGAATTATTTTATGATGATGCGCTAGAAGCTGCACGTATATTAGAAATTACATTAACTAGTCGAAATAAAAATGCAGAAGATCCAATTCCGATGTGCGGAGTTCCTCATCATTCTGCTAAAGAATATATTCGAACATTAATTGAATATGGAAAGAAAGTTGCCATTTGTGAACAATTAGAAGATCCTAAATTTACTAAAGGAATGGTCAAAAGGGATGTTGTCCAAGTTTTAACGCCTGGGACGTATACGGAATATTCTCAACAACATGCGAATAACTATTTAGTAGCCTTAAAACCATTATCGAAAGATTCTTATGCTTTAGGATATGTTGATGTTGCAACAGGGGAATTAAAAGGGACTCGTGTGCAATCGATGGAAGAAGTTCGTAGTGAATGCTCGAGTTTAAAAACGAGAGAATTAGTCAAAGTAGGAGATTTTTCTTCTGAAGCATTAGAAGAAATGTGTTTGTATTTTGACATTTTACAATCTACCTTACAAACCGAAGAGATTCAAAAAGGAAGTTTCGATGCGTTATTAGAAGATATCGAGCAAGAAGATGTCTATGAAGTTCTGGAAGGTTTATTATCTTATCTAGCGAAAACTCAAAAGAAAAGTTTCACTCACTTGCAAAAAGCGTCATACTATGAACGAGACTTTTACTTATTCATGAATTATGAAGCAAAACGAAATTTAGAGTTAACAAGTACGATTCGTACGCAACAAAAACAAGGTTCGCTTTATTGGTTCTTAGATGAAACTCAAACAGCGATGGGAGCTCGTTTATTAAAACAATGGATTGAAAAACCATTAGTGCTCCAAACTGAGATTGAAGAACGACATGATTTAGTAGAAAGCTTAACACAACACTATTTTGAACGAATCGATTTTATTGAAGCGCTAAAAGGTGTGTATGATTTAGAGCGAATTGTTGGGAAAGTTTCATTTGGAACAGCCAATGCGAGAGATTTATTACAATTAAAACAAACTTTGGCAAAAGTTCCTGTATTTAGAGCGATTGCAGATAGTTT
>CALATC010000049.1 GCA_937891475.1 uncultured Granulicatella sp.
CAAATTCATAAGCCATTTCAGACATCGAATCACCTCTATTAATCATTATTTTTTTACATAAAATGATTATACCTTTTATTATGTGATAATGACAATATGAACCTTTATATTTTCATAGATTTTATTTAGTGATTTTGCTACACTGATATCAAATAAAAGATTAGGAGATGCATTATGAAAAAGAAAATTTTCTTATCAACTTTACTAATTGGGACTTGCCTCTGTGCTTCAACTCCAATTTTTGCACAAGAAACTACTAATGCTCCACAACAAGAGCAAAAAGAAAATAAAAAGAATACTGAAGTACCTACACCTCCAAAAGAGGAAGTGATCAAAAATCAATGGAAACAAGTTGGCAATCATTGGTATTACTATAATGAACAAGGTGTTATGTTAAAAAATACAGTTTGGAATTCCTACTACTTCCATAAAGATGGAAAGATGGCTAATAATGAATGGATTTATCAAAACAATCATTGGTATTATGCAAAGTCCTCTGGAATTTTAGCTCTAAACGAATGGATGTCTATCAATCAAAGATGGTATGTCTTTAACCCTCAAGGAATTATGTTAGCCAATCAATGGAAAGATGAATACTATTTAAAATCTTCAGGTGCAATGGCTGAAAATGAATGGGTCTTTGATCCAACCTATCAATCATGGTTTTATCTAACTTCTAGTGGACGCTATGCTCAAAACACTTGGAAAGATGATTATTACTTAAAATCAGGTGGATACATGGCGAAAAAAGAATGGATTTATGATTCTAATTATCAAGCATGGTTCTATCTAGATGAAAATGGTGTATATGTAACAGGTTCTCATTTAATTAATGGTGCTCTTCATAGCTTTAAAGGAAACGGTGCATGGATTAAAGAAATTAAAGAAGAAAAATCTTCGGATGAATTACCATTTGCTACTAACAACTATCAAAAAGTCATCTTCTTAGACCCTGGTCACGGAGGTAAAGATCCTGGTGCTCAATATTTAGGATTAAAGGAAAAAGACTTAAATCTTCAAGTTTCTCAACAATTAAAAACAAAACTAGAATCACTTGGTTACAAAGTTATTATGAGTCGTTCAAGCGATGTTTATCTTGATTTCATTACTGAACGCTCTAGAATGTCGAATGAAACAAATGCGGATATGTTTATTAGCATTCACTTTAATGCAACAGGTCACGGACTAGACAGTGGTGAAGATGGTATTCAAACGTATACGTACTTACCAACTGGAAATATTCCTTCTGTCATTAATAAAAAATGGCATGACAATCCTACTCGATTGAAATACAGTCAAAAACTAGGTTCTTATATTCATCAATCTGTTTTAGCAACCACTCATGCTAAAGATGCTGGATTATTAGCGAAGAGTTTTGCTGTATTACGTGAAACGAACAAACCTGCTGTTTTATTAGAATTAGGATACATGGACGATTCAAAAGAATCCCAAAAAATCCGTACAAAAGAATATCAACAAAAATTAGTAGACGGTATCGTTCAAGGAATCCAACAATATTATAACAACTAAGACAAAACCCGAGAAAGCAATCTAGCGTTCTCGGGTTTATTAATGTAAGGACTCTTATTCAACAAATTTAAAAAAGTTACCATAAAAAAAAATATTTTTCGCTCTTTTTTTCGTATCTAGAAGATGAAGATAGAATACTTCATTACTATTCTACTTCAAAATAAAATTAAGGGATGATAAAAATGGTAGAACGTATCAAAGATGCAAGGCCAATGATGGATTTAATGGCAAAGAAAGTTTTCAGTAATCCTGAAATAACAGCAC
>CALATC010000050.1 GCA_937891475.1 uncultured Granulicatella sp.
CTAAAGCAGAAAAACTATCATCTAATATTAAAATTTCTGGTTTTCTAACCATTGCCCGAGCAATCGTTAAACGTTGTTTTTGTCCACCAGATAGATTTCTTCCTTCTTGTTCCAATACATACTCTAATTGATTTGGTTTTTGTTCAACCATTTCTTTTGCTAGGGCTATTTCTAAGGCTTCATATAATTCTTGAGTGGTAGCATCAGATTTTCCCCATCTTAAATTTTCAGCAATTGTTCCTCTAAATAAAACTGCCTTTTGTGGAACAATCCCTATTTTCTGTCTTAATTCTTCTGTTGGAATCGTTTCTATGGATTGCCCATTTATACGAATCGTTCCACTTGTTGGTCGATAAAATTTAGGAATCAATGAAATCAGTGAAGTTTTCCCACTTCCTGTTCCACCAATAATGCCTAAAGTTTCCCCTTTTTTTAGAGAGAAAGTTAAATTTTCTAATACTTCATGACTATCTCCTTCATATTTCAGAGAAACATCTTCAAATGAAAGTACAATATCTGTCTCTTCTGTTGAAGATAAGTTATCCATCTCTTCTGCAAACTCATCATGTTGTTCAATCGTCAATATTGCTTCAATTCTCTTAGCACTAGCAACGGAACGTGTTACTTGAATGGTTAAATTTGCTAATTTAATGAGCTCTAATAATATTTGAGACATATAATTTACTAATGCGATGACTTGTCCTTTTGTTAAGATTCCTGTATTAATTTGTATAGCTCCTAATTGTAGTAATACAATAATCGCAATATTAATGATAATCATCGTTATTGGATTCGTTAAACTCGATAGATGACTGACGAATTTTTGCTGATTCGCTAATGCGTCTGTCTCCATTTGAAACGTATGTTGTTCTATTTCCACTCGATTAAAAGCTCGAAGAACTCTCACTCCTGTTAAATTCTCCATTGTTTTTTGAGTGATACGATCCATTCCTTCTTGTACTTTTGTAAATAAAGGAATAGTTTTTAATAAAATCGTATAAATAATGAGCGCTAAAACAGGAATCGTCACAACAAATACCCAAGCTGCTTGTACATTTACAATAAATGCCATTATTATTGCACCAAAAACTACAAAAGGTGAACGAAGCAATAGTCGTAAAAATAAATTCCAACCTGTTTGAACTTGTTGAATATCACTTGTCATTTTTGTAATAAGTGAATCTATTCCAAGTTGATCAATCATTGAAAAATTCATTTCCGTAATTTTTTCTAATAAAGCATAGCGTAATTTCTTAGCAAAGCCAGTCGCTGATTTAGCGGCAAAATACTGCGCAGTAATCGAAACGACTAAACCAATCACCGCAAGAAGAATTAACAAACCGCACATCGTTACAATATAAGACGGACGATTTTGAGCAATTCCAATATCCATTAATTGGGCCATCACTAGTGGCACAAACAATTCAAAACTAGCTTCTAACAATTTAAATAGAGGTGCTAGAAAACTTTCTTTTTTATAATAACGAACATATTTCCATAACGTCTTCAAAAACTTACTCCTTATCCAAAAATTTAATAATTAAATTGTAACAAAGTCTATAAAAAATGCAAATAAACACAAAAAAACTTTCGAGAAATAGCAAATGATACTATTTCCCGAAAGACCATACTTCCAAACGTCCTCTCATTACGACACGTCCCAAGTAGAAAATGACTTTTCGCAGTAGCACGAGTACTAGAAGCCAACTCGGCTTCTAGTACAAGAAATTTCGAGACCTAGGCTCGAAATTTAGCAATGAGACTCGCGAATGCGAGGCTGCTTGCGTCCTAGTGCTACCACAGAAAAGTCATTTTCTACGCAAATCTTTTTCTTCAATTAACTCCGCAATTTGTACTGCATTACTTGCTGCACCTTTACGAATATTATCTCCCACACACCAAATATGGAAACTATTCGGTTGAGAAATATCACAACGAATTCTTCCAACAAACACTTCATCATGACCAGTTGCCATTAAAGGTGTTGGATATTCATTATTAGCAGGATTATCCACTACCACAACACCAGGAGCTTTCGATAAAATTTCACGAATTTCTTCTGGAGTAGTATCTTTTTCAAAAGTGACATTAATTTCTACTGAATGTGAATTCATCACAGGCACACGCACACAAGTTGCAGTAATTGCCACTGATTCATCTAACCCTAAAATTTTACGAGTTTCTTGAATCATTTTCATTTCTTCTTTTGTATATCCATTTTCTAAGAAAACATCAATATGTGGTAATACATTATTATAAATTGGATGAGGATAATTTGTTGGTGCTAATCCTTTTTCTCCATTTACTAAATCATTAATTCCTGCTTGCCCTGAACCTGATACTGCTTGATAAGTTGTGTAAGCCACTCTCTTTAACCCGAACGCTTCATGTAGTGGTTTTAATGGCACTACTGATTGAATTGTAGAACAGTTTGGGTTTGCAATAATTTTTCTTTCTAATGTTGGTGCATTACATTCTGGAACTACTAAGTCAATCTCAGGATCCATTCTCCATGCACTTGAATTATCAATAACAATCACGCCATCTTTTTCTGCGATTGGAGCAAATTTTAATGAAGTACCTCCACCAGCTGAGAAAATCGCATAATCGATATCACGTTTAAAAGAATTTTCTGTTAATTCTTCGACAACATAATCTTTTCCTCTAAATTGTAATACTTTTCCTGCTGAACGAGCAGAAGCTAATAAGTATAAATTTTCCACTGGAAGGTTACTTTCTGCTAATCTTTCAATCATTTTTGTACCTACAACACCTGTTGCACCTACAATTGCAATATTTACCATAATGAATCTCCTCTTTACTATAAGTCTATGTGATGAAAATTATATCGAATGTTTCTAAAAATGTAAAGAAATCGTCCTTCTAACGAACACATTTGTAGCTGTTTTCGACACACTTCTGAATGAATGCTTCATCCTTACAAACATTCAATGCAATCGAAATCCAATGCTTTTTATTCATGTGATATGCTTCAAACACTCCCTCTTTTTGAAGGAGAGTCTCCTTTTCTTCTGGAGAAATCTTCACATTTAAAACCAGTGCTATTTCATCACTTGTAATTCCTAATTTACTAAATGGAATTTCAATCATTAATGCATACCATTTTCCGTTTTCTTTCACATTGTATACTGTAACTGCTGATTTTTTAAAGGGCATTGCTGAATAAGGCGTTATATGTTCCAATATCCAACGATTCCATTTTTCTTTCAACGCTACTAACGATGTATCTACTGAATAACACCATTGAAATACCATTTCTTCCGCTTCTTGCCTTAATTGCTCTGCAATTTTACTATTTGTAGTTATCACATCAAATAAAGAATATCGCTCATGAGCTTCATCACGTACAATCATTTCTAAGCCTTTTTCGACCGAAGCACTTATAATATAAAAATAAAATCCGTCTATTTTGCTAGGAATTATTTTTCCTTCATATTCTTTTAAATCAGAAGTTAATGTCCATTTCATTTCTTTATCCTTATTCCTATAATTTATATTGCGCTCGAAGTTCTAAAATCATATCTCGAAGTTGTGCAGCTTTTTCAAAGTTCAAGTCTTTAGCTGCAGCACGCATTTCTAATTCCATCACTTCAATGGCTTCTCTTCTTTGTTGAACCGTCATTTGTTTGAAATCAGTCTGAGTTGTTTCTTCTTTTTCAACTGCATGAGTAATCGCAATTAGATCACGAATATTTTTATGAATCGTTTTTGGAGTGATTCCATGTTCTTTATTATAAGCTTCTTGAATACTTCTACGACGATTAGTTTCATCAATGGCATATTTCATAGAATCTGTAATCTTATCAGCATACATAATCACTCGTCCATTCGCATTTCTTGCGGCACGTCCAATCGTTTGAACTAAGGAACGTTCACTTCTTAAAAATCCTTCCTTATCCGCATCTAAAATGGCAACAAGGGATACTTCCGGCACATCCAATCCTTCTCTTAATAAGTTAATGCCGACTAATACATCAAATTCGCCCAGACGTAAATTTCGAATAATTTCTGTTCTTTCTAATGTTTTAATATCACTATGAAGATATTTCACTCGAATACCAACTTCTTTTAAGTAATCGGTTAAATCTTCTGACATTTTCTTCGTTAATGTCGTAATAAATACTCGTTCATTCTTTTCAATTCGGTCATGAATTTCACGGATTAAGTCATCAATTTGTCCATTAATTGGTCGAACTTCAATTAATGGATCTAACAAACCTGTTGGTCGGATAATTTGTTCTGTAACGGTTGGAGTATGAGCCATTTCATAAGGTCCTGGAGTTGCAGAAACATAAATCATTTGTGGAATTCTTTCTTCAAATTCTTCAAATCGTAATGGGCGATTATCTAAAGCACTCGGTAATCGGAATCCATATTGAATTAACTGTTCTTTACGAGCTCGGTCTCCATTAAACATTGCTCTAATTTGTGACATAGTAATATGAGACTCGTCCACAACATATAATGCATCTTCTGGGAAGAAGTCTAATAAGGTATACGGAGCTTCTCCAGGTTTTCTTCCGTCCATATGTCTTGAATAATTTTCAATCCCATTACAATAGCCCATTTCTAGTAACATCTCAATATCATAGTTCGTTCGTTGTTCTAATCGTTGCGCTTCTAATAATTGGTTATTTTCTCTTAATTCTTCTAAACGTTCTTTCAATTCTGCTTTGATCGTAGAAACTGCTCGACTAATTTCATCTTCATTCGACACAAAGTGAGCGGCTGGGAAAATAGGTACATGTTCTACGGTAGCTTTCACTTCTCCTGTTAAAACATCAATTTCTTTTAAAGCTTCAATTTCATCACCGAAAAATTCCACACGAATGGCAGAAGAATCGTGACCTGGAGGAAAAATATCTACAATGTCTCCTCTTACTCGAAAACTACCTCTTCGAAAATCAATATCATTTCGCTCAAATTGCATTTCTACTAATCGAGTAAGTAACTGATTACGTTCTACTTCCATTCCTTCTCGTAAAGATAGAACATGCTCTCTATAATTTTCAGGATTTACTAATCCATAAATACATGAAACAGAAGCCACTACAATAACATCTCTTCTTTCAAGCAAAGCACTTGTAGCAGAATGGCGTAATTTATCAATTTCATCATTGACACTAGATTCTTTTTCAATATACGTATCACTAGAAGGAACATAGGCTTCAGGTTGGTAATAATCATAATAAGATACAAAATATTCTACGGCATTATTCGGGAAGAATTCTTTTAATTCTCCATACAACTGCCCCGCTAATGTTTTATTGTGAGCTAATACTAAAGTAGGCTTATTCACTTCTTTAATCACATTAGCAATCGTAAAAGTTTTACCCGTTCCTGTTGCTCCTAGTAAGGTTTGTTCATGTTTTCCTTCTAAAATTCCAGAGACTAATTCTTTAATCGCTTGTGGTTGATCTCCCTGTGGTTGATAGGGAGAATGTAATTCAAAATGATCCATTCGTCCACTCCTTTTTCCATATTCCTAAATAGTATAGCATGCTCGAAGTAGAAAACAAACCAGAGCGAATTATCAAAATATCGATTCTTCATTGATAGAAAAGTCCTCCAAATCCACTTATTTTATATACTATTTCATCGCAAGACTTGCATTTTTATAAGGACTTTTGTATAATAATTCCTGTTGGAGACAACTGATCAGTGATTATATAAATGTAAGAAAGAGGGGTGAACCCATTGCCAAATATCGCATCACAAATCAAACGTGTTCGTACAAACAAAAAGTCAACACTAGCAAACAACTCACAAACTTCTGCTATGCGTACTGCTATCAAAAAATTTGAAGCTGCAGTAGCTGAAGGTGCTGAAAATGCTGAAGAATTATTACGTGCTGCTCACAAAGCAATCGACGGAGCTGCTTCTAAAGGATTAATCCACAAAAACAAAGCTTCTCGTGATAAATCACGTCTTGCTTCAAAATTAAGCAAATAATAAAAAGCCTGAGAAATCATTCTCGGGCCTTTTTTGTACTTTGTATTTTCATTTCAACCTACTTATACATTCTTTTGACAAAACTTCAAAATAAATGTTTCTAATTGCAATTCTTTCATTCCAAGTCCTGTTTTCAATGCATACTCTGTTTCAACTAATAATCGATATGCTGCTTCTAGTAAAGCAATCGAAAATTTTCTAGATTGTCCTAAAGCGAGTTTTACACGGTATGGATGAATTCCTAATACCTTTTGCATTTCAGGTTCGTGATAGCCTTCTTTTTGTAAGTAGCTTACTTGTAACAATAAGCGAAATTGCCCTAATAAAATGGCATTCATTTTAATCGGGTCTTCTTTTTGTAATAGTAAATCTCGATAAATTTCAATCGCCACTTTACTATCTTTTCGAAGAACAGCCTCTCCTAGTTCAAAAATATTTTGTTCTAAACTTTTTGGAACTAATGTTGCCACTAAGTCACTATCAATCACTTTCGTATCCATAGCAGATAAGATTAACTTATCAATTTCTCTCATCGCATCGGTTAGAGAATAGTGTAATTTTTCTAAAAATAACTGTAGAACTGAGACTTCCATCGAAACGCCCTGTTCTTGTAATTTACTTTGGACCATCGCTCTTACATCTTTTTCTTCTAATGAAAAAGCATCTAATAAGACTGCTACTTTTTTTAATTGCTTCACGATTTTTTTACGAGAGTCTAACTTTTCATATGGTGCAAAAAATACAACAACAGAAGAGTCTAAGGGATTTTCTAAATAAAACTGTAATCTGTCAAGTTGATGATCAATTTTTGCTTTTTCTTTTTCACCTGTTAAAAAATATGGTTTATCAATCATCACTAAACGTCTATCTCCAAAAAATGGGACAGATTCTGCATCCTCAATGGCTGTTTGGACAGAAATTTCTTCCATATTAAATCGACCGACATTTAATTCTTGATCTTCAGGAGCCACTACGGATTCTAAAAATACTTGTCTTGCCCAATTTTGTAAATAATCTTCTTTTCCTTGAACCATATAAATGGGCGACAATTTCCCCGATTTAATTTCTTCTATTTTCTTTTGAAATTCCATTTATGACTCCCCTTTCTCTTAGTCTAGTGTATCGTGAAGTGTTCTTTTTGTCCATGGTTTCACTCGTCTTTATGACTTTTTACCGTATGGAATTTTTGTACGTCTTTTTCTTGCATCATATGTACTGCTCCATCTTCTTGCGATATCCATATATGTGAAACTTGTTGTTCTAACTGATCTAAGAAGCGTAAACTAATATGCGATTGAACCGTCCCATTTCCTTTTTCTAAAATTAAACTTTTCGTTTGCATTTGTGTAAATCCATTTAATTTTGCAATCCCTTCTGCGTTTTTCTTTGAAGAAATCACAAAATTAGCTTTATCGGGTAAAGTTTTCATCTTATCTTCCACTATAAGTATTCGTTCTCCTTGGATTGTAAACATAGAACTTTGAACTTCTTTCTTACTGCCATTAGCTGGAATCAATCCCCATTTCACTCCGGAAAGCAACTCCATTTCTCCTATTTCATGACTTTGTACTGAAATTTCCCATTTACTATCCTCTCTTTTTTCAGACGGATTTTTAGAAACGACTACCTCACTTACTGAAAAATCTTGTATCAACTCTTTTAAATCATCACTATCTTCCTCACTAGCATTCGTTAGTACAATAGAATCCAACTGAGAAATTCCTTCTACAAAAATATTATTCGCAACATTTTTAGAAAAAGGTTGTTTACTAAGAACCTTCCTCTTAGAATCTATGAACAAATTTCCTCCCCTCACTATTAAAGTAGCATGATTGAATCCTTTTGGAATATACAATACTGAAACTTGCGAACCCGTACTTAAAAAGATGATTTGCTTATGTAGATGATAAGGAATGCTAAGTGCAATGATAAAAGAACAAAACGCAAAAACGATACTTGAATAAGGACGAAACCAAGATTTTTCATAACAAACAAGAGCTATATAAAGCGTAAACCAATACAATATCCAAGCTACTGTTGACCATGTTCCAAATGTAAATCGTAAAAACAAAAATTGCTCACAAAAAGCAAAAATGTGATTCACTCCATTTAATAATGCTTCTAAAAAGAAAATGATGCCATTAGAAATCCATACCCAATCTAATACTACTGCTAAAGCGTAAAGCAATATTCCTGGAATAAGGATGCTTTCAAACAGTAAAACTACTAAACCAGCTAATAAAATACTTAGCATATTCCACTTGAAAAAATAATGACAAATCAATGGCAAGGCAATGATAGGCGTTAAAAAAGCAATAAAAATTGTTTTTTTCCATTTTCCTTGAAGATTATGTTCGACAAAATAACTCGTCAATAATAAAATAGCGGTTAATCCATAACTTAGTTGAAAAGCTACATTTTCAATGATACTTGTGCGATAAAACAGTGACAGCAAAAATATGATTCCCAAACAATCCTCTGTTGTCAGTTTCCAATGAAACTTTTTAGACATTTGCGCTAAAATATACATCAAAATAGCTCGTGTACCACTAATATTCCAATGGATTAAGTAGCCATAAATCACTAAGCCAATGATGATGATAGCTACACTTGTTTCTCGAGTGATTTTCCATTTCCATAATACTTTTTCAAGCAGATGAATAAATAATGTAATATGAAGTCCTGAAATGGCTAAAACATGCATGATGCCCAGTCTCTTATAATGCCCTATCACTGTTGCATCTGCATCTTTCGTTTTCCCGAACAGTAATAATAAAGCATAGGTACGAACAAAACTTTCTGGCTGTTTATCAATTTTCAAATAGAATTTTCTACGCCAATTTTGAAAGACTGACATCCATGAAGGAGCGTTTGCCATTTGTTTAAATCCTCTAACTTCAAACACACGCAAAACCCCAATACTACGATAATAACTTGGCGCATTAAAATCCCCTCTATTTTTAGGTTCATTCACAGGCTTACTCTTCCCTATTACGGATAAAGTGAGATTCGCCTCCTCCTCTTCAAATAAAGCTCTCTCTTTTTCAGAATTTATTTTATATTGGAATAACACTTGATGGTTAGAAGAAGTCAACTCTAATTCAGCAATTCCCGTTACAAAGTCTCCATTGATTTTCAAATCATCTCGGTTCAATCTTATGATTCCAGCTAACTCCCCTTCTGGAACAACTATAGGATGATAGACTTGATAAGAACGTAATCCAACAGAAATGAGTAAAATAAAGACCCAGAATAGCTGTTGTTTGCTTCTAAAATGAAGAATGAACGTCCATATTCCTATCAAAACATAAATCCCTTTAAAAAAAAGCGAAGATTCAGAAAAGATTAAACTTCCTACTATAATCTCTAAGACCGTTATCCAAATCCACTTCTTCATTGGAAATTCACTTGGCTTTCAATCGCTTCTAATGCTTTCTTTCCAATTCCTTTCACTTGTAATAAGTCTTCCTTTGTACGAAAGGCTCCATGTTCTTTTCGATATTGTAAAATAGCTTCTGCTTTTTTCTTACCAATTCCTTTTATGGTTTGTAATTCTTCTAAAGTTGCCGTGTTAATATTGATTGTTCCTTGTTTTGAATTAGACACACTCGTATTTGTCGAACTTCCTTTTTCAGAATTTCCCTCTGTCAATCCATCTTCTTGTTTAGAATGTACATTAGGGACAATAATTTGCATTTGATCGGTAATTTTTTGTGCTAAATTAATTTTTGTTTCATCTGCCTCCTCCGTAAAACCTCCTGCCTTTTTAATCACTTCTTGCATGCGACTCTCACAAGAAAACTCATACACTCCCGGTCGAAGAACTTCCCCTTTAATATCCACATAACAATTTTGTGGCATTATCGTAGTTGTTTCTTCCACTCTTGTTGTATTCACAGCATTCGTTACCATTACTTTTTCTTTCATAGAAGAAGCCATCATCCCTCTTCCTACAAGAATAATAACGATAACTGCTAACACACCACCAATAATTGACAGAACCTTTTTATATTCCATCAACCACCTTTTCACTTGCATAAAAAAATAAAACATCATTTTTCCCTCCTCTAACTATAGATACGAAAAAAATGACGTTTTGTATTTTATTTTTCTAAAATTTTTACTGCATCTTCAAATTTTTTTACAGGATACACTTGAATATTGGATTTTATCTTTTCAGCGGTTTGTTTAGCTTCTTCATAGTTCGATAAAATATTAGGATTTTTTTCTCTCATTTCATCCGTAATTTCATCATCTGGGGCTAGGAAAATAGTTGCTCCTGCACGAACAGCTGCCACTAATTTCTTATCTACTCCACCAATTCGTCCAACTTCTCCTTTTTCATTCATTGTGCCAGTACCAGCCACAATTCGACCTTGTTTTAAATTTTTATCCGTTAATTGGTTATAAATTTCTAATGTAAACATCAGACCTGCAGATGGCCCACTAACCCCATGCGGATCAAAATCTACTTTAGGAGATTCATGAAGTTTTGAATGCGTCACTAATTGAATTCCTAACATCGGCTTACCTGTATCAGGGTTTTCTACCAAGACTCCTGCTTTTTCAATAATTTCTTGATTACGATTGATTTCAATCGTGACAGGATCACCAATCTTTTTAGAACTAATGGCTTGAATCATTTCTTGCGCGGATGAAAATGATACTCCATCCACTTTTGTCACAATATCTCCTACTTGAATCTTCTCTTTAAAATCAGATTCAGGAACTACTGTCATCACATATACACCTAAAAATTCTTCTTGAACAGTTTTTCCTGCTGCCTTGTACGCTACTGAAATGGCTGCATTTCTAGCTTGTTGCATATAATATTCCTGAATTTTATTGTATTCCTTACTAGGTGTTGTTCCATACACTTTTTCCTTTGGAATCATCTCAACATGAGGAAGCAATGTTTGAAGTGCTAATAAAGGAGTTGCTTGTTGTGACAATACCGTCATTACTCGAAAAGACCCTTCCTTCTTCTCATTAACTCCTTCAATAGTAATAAAATCTTCTACTTTTTCAGCGCTCCCTGGCATTTCTAATACATAGGGTAAAGGAAAAAACGCAATGATTCCTAGAAGCAATAAACTGACGAGCGATATAACAATCGTTCGTAAAGAAATTTTTTTCATACTTACTCACTTCTTTCTTGAAGCATCATTTGTTGACACTCTTGTCCAGCATATCTTTTTTCCAAAATTTCTGCTACAGATTCTGGAACAAAAGACTCAAATTCTCCGCCAAATTTAGCTAATTCTTTCACCATTGTTGAACTGACATATTCATAGGCTGGCTCACTTATGAGTAAGACAGTTTCAATATTCTCGTCTAATCGATGATTATGATACGCTAAAGTCTTTTCTAATTCTAAATCTTGACTATTGCGAACGCCTCTTAAAAGAACAGTTGCTCCTAATTGTTTCGCAGCTTCAACCGTTAAGCCCCCATCTTGTACGACAACTCTAACATTTTCCCAATTTGATACAGCTTTTTGAACTGTTTGAATTCTCTCTTCTTTTGTTAAAGTATACTGTTTTTGATGATTATGAGAAATTAATACAATCACTTCATCAAATAATACTGTCGCACGTTGGATTAAATGAAGATGACCCTTTGTAATGGGATCAAAACTTCCTGCATAAATTGCTTTTACCATACAAATCTCCTATTCAAATTCAAAGAAAATTAATGCTGTAATTCCATACTCTACTCGTTTCCATTGAGTAAAACGTCCAATTTTTTCTGGTAATTGTACTGCTTTATCTACTTCTGCGACAACTACAGCATCTTCAGCTACTAATGATAATTTTTCCAATTGTTCAATATCATTGATAATTTCTTGTAGACGATACGGTGGATCCATAAACACTAAAGAAACAGGTTTAAACTCTTCTCTTGTAGCTAATGTTTTTAATCCATGCTTCACATTTTGTTTCAATAATGTAAATTGATCCGGACTCTTTGTAATATCAATATTTTGTTCAATCGTTTGAATCGCTTGTCGATTATTTTCAAATAAAAAGGCATGGTCCATTCCTCTAGAAACAGCTTCAATGGCTACTCCTCCACTACCTGCATACATGTCTAACATGACACCACCATCAAAATATCCTCCTAAAATATTGAATAAGGATTCTTTAATTTTATCCGTTGTGGGTCTTGTGTTCTTTCCTGGAACAGCTCGAAGATGTCTTCCACCAAATTCGCCAGAAATAATTCTCATCTGTGTTCCTCCTTTAATATATTCACCTTATTATAAACGCTCAAAAAAAGAATAACAACTCACAACAAGCAGAAGAAATCTTTGCAAAACTCACTTGCTTGTAAAATAGCCATTTAAAACCTCTCAAATTCGATAGGTTTAAGACAAAAGCAGATTATAATACATTCGTTTAATCTTCTCTGGCAAATACAAATTATCATTTTAAATCCGTCGAAATCGACCGAATTAAATCTGAAGTATTTACCAATTCATTCACATTATTTCCTCTAAAAAAGTCATGACCACCCGTTAAACAGGTAGTCATGACTTTGCATCTAATCATTACACTTCTGTAGCCAATGCTTGTTTTTCTAATTCAATTTCCTCACGTAATTCTGGCAAGATTTGTGTAAAATCCATTCGAACTTCATGGCGAGGAGATACTTCAACTTTTCGAACAAAGTGAAATTTGCTAACTTTATCCATAACACTTTCCACTTCTTCTTCATTGACATACAAGTAAATATATTTTAGACGTTTAGAAATATATTGAATATTACCGAAACGTTTTAATTGTTTAATTGGTTTTAATGTATAGAGCCATACAATAATCGCTCTTCTTTCTACTTGTTCCATGCTTACTCCTCTCTTTATTATTTTTTACGAATTGTTAATAGTAAATCACTAACATCAATCATATCTTGTTCTTTAACAGCAATAGTTTCAACAACGCCATCAAATGGTGCTTGAATGGTTGTTTCCATCTTCATTGCTTCTGTCACAAGTAACACTTGTCCTTTACGAACCGCTTCACCTTTTGTTACAAATACTTTTAGGACACTACCTGGCATTGTTGCCCCAATTTGTCCAAAATCATTCGCATCTGCTTTTTGACGTTTAACAGTTGTCATTGTTGCACTCGCATCATGCACAATAATTTCTCGGCTTTGTCCATTGAATCGATAGAACATAATACGATTTCCATCTTGGTCAGGTTCCCCAATTTGTACTAATGTAATCATAAAGACTTTACCTGGTGCATATTCCATTTGAATCGTCTCACCCATACGCATTCCATAAAAGAATGTCTGCGTATCTAATTTACTTAAATCTCCATATAGTTCTTTTCTCTCTTGGTATTCCTTATACACTTTGGGATACATGAGATAACTTAGTACTTGTTGGTCTTTTGGCTTATGCCCAAGTACAGTTTCTAATTCTTTGCGAACTTCTTCAAAATCTACTTCAGGAGCTAATAATCCTGGGCGAACAGTAATTGGCTCAATATCTTTTAATACAACTTTTTGAAGTTTTTCATTAAAGCCTCCAACTGGTTGACCTAAATCCCCTCTAAAGAATTGAATCACTGATTCAGGGAAAGACAGAGTTAATCCTTTTTCATAAATATTTTCTTCATTAAGTTCATTTTGAATACAGAATAATGCCATATCTCCAACTACTTTAGAAGAAGGTGTTACTTTAATAATATCTCCGAACAATTGGTTTACACGATGATACATTTCTTTCACTTCTTCGAAACGTTCTCCTAAACCAACTGATTTAGCTTGTTGGTATAAATTCGTATATTGTCCTCCAGGCATTTCATGATAGTAAACTTCTGGACTTGGAGAAACTTGTGCTTGATCAAATGCATGATAAGATTTGCGAATCGTTCCCCAATAACGGTTTAATGTTGTTACATTTTCCATCTCTAATTCAGGTTGGCGACTTGTACCTTCTAATCCATAGTATAAAGTTTCCATACTTGGATTAGATGTTCCACCTGCTAAAGCACTAAAGGCTACATCGACTACATCCACTCCAGCATCAATCGCTGTTGCTAATGTTAAAATACCATTTCCACTTGTATCATGAGTGTGTAAATGAATTGGAATATCGACTGATTCTTTTAACGTTGTAATTAATTGTTTGGCTGCTTGAGGTTTCAATAATCCTGCCATATCTTTAATGGCAATCATATGCGCACCCGCTTTTTCTAAATCTTTCGCAAATTGTTTATAATATTCTAATGTATATTTTGTTTGCATCGGATTTAATACATCGCCTGTATAACACATGGCCGCTTCTGCAATTTTTCCTGCTTCACGAACGGCTTGAATACTCACTTCCATTTGAGGTAACCAGTTTAAACTGTCAAAAATTCTGAACACATCAATTCCTGTTGCTGCTGCTTCTAAAATAAACGAACGAATCACAGAATCTGGATAATTGGAATATCCTACTGCATTAGAACCACGCAATAACATTTGCAACAGCGTATTTGGCATTGCTTTACGGATTTTTTCCAATCGATTCCATGGATTTTCTGTTAAGAATCGATAAGCTGTATCAAACGTTGCTCCACCCCATACTTCTGCTGAGAACAATTGAGGTACTGCAGCTTCATATTGTTGTGCTGCTTGAATCAAATCGATTGAACGCATTCTTGTAGCCATCAAACTTTGATGCGCATCTCTAAAACTTGTATCCGTTAAAAGAACTTTTTCTTGCTCCAATACCCATTTAGAAACTGCATCCGCACCTTTTTCATCCAGTAACTGCTTAGCCGTTATTTCTGGTTTTGAAACAGGCTTCAATGTTTCGATATAAGTTGGTCTCTCGAATGCCTTTGTTTCTTGTGGGATTCCTGGATACCCATTTACAGTAATTTCAGAAATATATTTTAAAATTTTATTTCCACGATTGCTTTCCTTTGGAAACTTAAACAATTCAGGTGTTGTATCAATAAACGTTGTTTTAGCGGTTCCAGTTAAGAAATCTTCGTGATGGATTACATTTTTTAAAAATGGAATATTCGTCTTCACTCCACGAATTCTAAACTCTTTTAACGCACGTTGCATTGTTGTAACTGCTTGAGAAAAATCACGCCCATACGTACAAACTTTTACTAATAGCGAGTCAAAATATGGCGTAACCACATTTCCTTGGAAGGCATTTCCCGCATCTAAACGAATACCCAATCCACCTGGTGAACGATACGTATTAATTTTACCAGTATCTGGCAAGAAGTTATTTTCAGGATTTTCAGTAGTAATACGACATTGAATTGCAGCTCCACTAAATGTTAAGTTTTCTTGTGTAGGTATACCAATTTCTTGATGCAAATCCATTCCTTGCGCAATTTTTAATTGTGCTTGAACAATATCAATTCCTGTAATCAATTCTGTAATGGTATGCTCTACTTGGATTCTTGGATTCACTTCAATAAAATAAAATTGATTTCCATCTAATAAAAACTCAACTGTCCCTGCATTGACATAACCAATTTCTTTCATAAAGCTAGCGGCAGCATTACAAATTTTGGAGCGCATCTCTTCTGAAAGTGAAATACATGGCGCAACTTCAATAACTTTTTGATGACGTCTTTGAACAGAGCAATCACGTTCAAATAAATGAACAACATTTCCATGCTCATCCCCTAGAATTTGTACTTCTATATGTTGTGGATTTTCAATATATTTTTCTACATAACACTCTCCAGCACCAAAAGCTTTAATCGCTTCTCCAACGGCACGGTCATAACTATCTTGAACATCTTCCTTACGATAAACAACACGCATTCCACGACCGCCACCACCAAGTGCAGCTTTAATCATAATCGGATAGCCAAATTGTTCTCCAAAATCATAAATTTCTTGAACAGAAGACACTGTCCCTTCTGTCCCAGGAATCGATTGTAAACCAGCTTTATGCGCAGCAGTTTTTGCTTTTAATTTATCTCCTAAAATATCTAAATGTTCTAAATGAGGCCCAACAAAGGTTAGTCCTGCTTCTTGACATTTTCTAGCGAAATCAATATTTTCAGATAAAAAACCATAACCAGGATGAACAGCATCTGCCCCTGATTGTTTCGCAATACGAATAATATCATCCATATCTAAGTAAGCTTCTGTTGGCTTCTTACCTTCTCCAACTAAATAGGCTTCATCCGCTTTGAAACGGTGCAATGAATGATCATCTTCCTTGGCAAAAATACCAACCGTTTCAATCCCTAATTCCGAAGCGGCACGAAATACACGAATCGCAATTTCTCCACGATTAGCCACCAGTAATTTCTTCATGCTCATCCTCCTTTTCATCAATCAATTCTTTATTTTCTTGAAATGTTTCTTCTTGAGAACCTTCATTATTTTCATCTTCCACAAGTTCAAATTCATTCATTCTGATTTTATTCATTATATCTTCTTGGTATTCCTTGTCATATTTTAATGCAAAAAGTACCATTCCTATCGCAATACTCGAAACAATAAAACTTGAACCACCATAACTTAAAAATGGTAGTGGAACCCCAGTAATTGGCGCTAACCCAAGTAACGCTCCAATATTCACTCCACTTTGTACTAATAGAAATATTCCAACGCCTAGACATAAGTATCGAGAAAATAATGATCGACAAAATTGAGCCTTCCAAAAAATATATATAATTAAGAAGAATAGAACGACTAATACAAGCCACACAACAATGAATCCTAGTTCTTCTCCAACAATCGCTAAAATAAAGTCTGTATGAGCTTCTGGTAAAAATCCTGTTTTTTGGATAGAGCTAGATAAACCAGTACCTGTTAATCCACCCCTAGCCAAAGCTAAGAATCCTTGAATCGATTGATAACCTACTCCGCTCGTATCATCCCATGGGTTATGGAATGAAAGAAATCGGCCAACTTGATAAGCCTTAAACGGTAAGTGCTGAATAATAGAAATCGGTAAATAGGTAAACAAATAACCAATGACAAAAGCTACTCCAGAATATTTAATCGCTTTTTTAGAATATCCTGTTGTTAATGCTAATAACCACATCATCAAGACTGTAATCATTACTGTTCCAAAATCTGGTTGCATTAAAACTAATATACTTACTAATAACAACATCCCCATTGGATACATATATAATTGTTTCCAATCACGATTATCTTTAAATTTATGATAATAAAAAGCACTTGCCCATATTAAAATAACTTTAGCAAATTCAGAAGGTTGTAAATTAAAAATTCGTAAATTAATCCAACTTTTAGCACCCTTAATTCCTGATTGAGTGAAAACGAATAAGAGTAATAAAATTAATATTACATATACTATCTGTAATATTCGTTCATTAAAAAAGAATTTTTTTCCATTATTTGCAATTCCAATAGCTATAGCAATTCCTGCCACAACAAAAGCAAATTGGCGAATTAAAAAATATTCAGAATTACCTACAGATGTTAATGAAAAATAACTACTTGCACTATAAATCATTACAAGACCAAATGCAGATAATAAAATAAAAATAACTAAAATGATTTTATCTACTTGGAAGAGATTTTTTATTTTATCTTGTACTTTCAAAACAATAATTCCTCTAACTTTCCTTAAGATTGCCAGTTTTTCTCATATACATCGCTATATACTTCATTTAATGCATATTCCAAATCAGCCATTAATTGATGTCCTTCATTCGCTTCTACAACACCAATCGCTACAGCAAATTCTACTTGTTTTGATAATCCAAACAATTGAGTATCCACTACTTCTTCAAAAGCTGGGCATTTAGCAATACATAAATGATTCTTTTGTTGATTAATTAATTGGTAAATTTTATTAGCATTTTCTTTTAATTGCTCAAGAGCATGATTTTGATTAATCTCTGACATTTTCTTTCTCCTTTTGAATAAAATAACTCAAAATAATTATACCATAAAGCATCAATTTTTCTAAAGAATGATGAGAAATTAATTCAAATTTAAATACAGAATCACAAAAAACTCCATCTGAGGCATCAAACCTTAAATGGAGTTTAAAAATTATTTTTTATTTTCTTTTGGCGGAAGCATAGATAAGCCTACTCTGCCTTTTTTCATATCAATTTCAGTAACCCATACTGTTACAATATCACCCACTGCAACGACATCACTAGGATGCTTCACGAATCCTTGTTTCATTCTTGAGATATGAACTAAGCCATCTTGTTTCACACCGATATCCACGAATGCTCCAAAATCGACTACATTACGAATCGTTCCTTGTAATTCCATTCCGACTTGAATATCTTCCATAGATAATACATCACTTCTTAAAATTGGAGGATCAACTTCTTCACGAGGATCTCTTCCCGGTTTGGTTAATCCGGCAAAAATTAATTCTAACGTTTCAAATCCAATTCCTAGTTCAGTAGATAATGCCTTTTTATCTAAAACAGACAGTGCTTGTTCTACTTTTTCTGTGCCAATCTCTACTTTTGTTGCTTGAATTTTTTCTAAAATCTTTTCTGCAAATTCATAAGACTCTGGGTGGATATCTGTTCCATCCAGTGGGTTTTTACCATCTACAATTCTTAAAAATCCTACTGCTTGTTCAAAAGCTTTTGGTCCTAAGCGAGGAACTTTTTTCAATTGTGAACGATTGGTGAATTTTCCATTTTCATCACGGTAAGCAACAACATTTGCTGCAGTCGTTTTAGTTAGTCCTGCAATATGTTCTAATAGAGCAGCACTTGCTGTATTGACATTGACACCAACTTTATTCACGGCAGTTTCAACCACAATGTCTAATTTGGCATCTAATTGTTTTTGACTCACATCATGTTGATATTGTCCTACTCCTACTGCTTTTGGATCAATTTTCACTAATTCTGCTAATGGATCTTGCAAGCGACGAGCAATACTTACTGCTGAACGTTCTTCTACTTGATAATCCGGGAATTCTTTTCGCGCAATCTCACTAGCAGAATAAACAGATGCTCCTGCTTCACTAACAATTGTGTAATAAATTTTACGATTTATCCCTTTAATCTGTTCACTCACGAAAGCTTCTGATTCTCGGCTTGCAGTACCATTTCCAATAGCGACTAAAGTGACCTGATAATCTTCCAATAATTTCTTGAATGTTGTTCCTGCTTGAGCACGCTTAAAGTCACTTGCTCCTTGGTGAGGGTAAATGACTGCTTTATCCAATACTTTCCCGGTTTCATCTATAATGGCTAACTTACACCCTGTTCGATACGCTGGGTCTAATCCTAGGATCACATGTCCTTTCATCGGTGCTTGTAATAACAGATTTTGTAAATTTTCTCCAAAAATCTCAATTGCTTGAGTTTGAGCCTTCTCTGTTAATTCAGAACGAATTTCACGCTCAATAGCTGGTGCAATGAAACGTTTAACACTATCCTCAATTGCGGCTTTTATATAAGTCGCAGATGGAGAAGCTGTATTTGAAATTTCTTTCTTCATAATTTTTTCTAATGGAATCGTTGTATCAACTTCCAAGCTAACTTTAACCACGCCTTCTTTTTCAGCACGATTCACTGCTAAAATACGATGTGGCACAATTGTTTTTACCAATTCTTGATAATCATAATACATTTCGTATACGTGTTTTTCATCTTTTTCTTCATCTTTTAAACTTGTCACAAGCATTGCTTTTTGAACT
>CALATC010000051.1 GCA_937891475.1 uncultured Granulicatella sp.
GAAATAAACACATATGAATCTAAATCAAATAAAAAAACAGTAACAAATTCAAATGTAGTATTAGATAAAGTACAAGTAGGATGGAAACAACTTGAAGGGAAATGGTACTACTTTGATACGTTGGGTAAGATAGTGAAAGGTTGGATTCAAGCGGATAATTGGTATTATCTAGATAAAAACGGTGTAATGCAAATTGGATGGCAGTATATTAATGATAAATGGTATTACCTAAATTCTTCAGGAGCAATGGAGACTGCTTGGTTGTTAGATGATAGTAAATGGTATTTTTTAGATGAAACGGGAGCAATGTCAATAGGATGGGTTCAAGTTGGAAAATATTGGTATTACATGAATAAATCAGGAGAAATGTTAACTGGATGGCAACAAGTAGGTGGTAAATGGTACTACTTAAATTCATTAGGAAAATTGTTAATAAATACAATTACTCCAGATGGTTACTATGTTAATGATAATGGTGAATGGATTTAATTACTGAATAAAATAGGATTTTTAAATTAACTTTATTGAAGGAATTAAGCAATGTTAGGTTGCTTGATTCCTATTTTAGTTGTGGAGTAAATCTTTTAGATATTAATAGTATTCTATCTATCGTAAATTCTTGATTATTCGTACTAAAATATGCTATCCTAACAAACGTACATAAAAAAGAATTACTACGATTTAGAAAAGGAAGGAGTTAGCATGAGTTACATTTCAGTTGAGAATTTATCATTTTCGTATGATAATGAACCCGTTTTAGAAAACATTAGTTTTACCGTTGAACCGGGAGAATTTGTCATTTTAACAGGCGAAAATGGTGCAGCAAAATCCACTTTATTAAAAAATATTTTAGGATTATTAACTCCAAAACAAGGAAAAGCAACAATCGCAACCGTTAATACAAAAGGAGAAACATTATCGATTGGATATGCCCCACAACAAATTTCTTCTTTTAATGTGGGATTTCCTTCAACTGTTTATGAATTAGTTGCTTCAGGTCGTTATCAACAAGGTCGTTGGTTTCAACGATTAGATCAAGAAGACCATGAACATATTGAAAGAGCCTTAAAATCTGTTGGAATGTGGGATGAACGCCATAAACGAATTGGAGAATTATCAGGTGGTCAAAAACAAAGAATTTGTTTAGCACGTATTTTTGCGACAGATCCAGATTTATTTGTGCTAGATGAACCAACAGCAGGAATGGATAAAACAAGTAGAGAGCGTTTCTACCATCTCTTACATCATAGTTGTGCCCATCATGGAAAAGCAATTTTAATGGTGACACATGAGGAAGAAGATTTGGAACATTATGTGGATAAACATATTCATTTGATGAGAAAGGAGGATTCTCCATGGAGATGTTTTTCTATGGTTTCATGCAAAGAGCATTCATCACAGGATTAGCAATGGCGATGATTACGCCAATTTTGGGCTTGTTTTTAATTTTAAGAAGACAGTCATTATTGGCAGATACATTATCGCATGTTTCCTTAGTGGGGGTTTCTCTAGGTTTATTATTAGGCTACAATCCTACCTTTATGACATTAGTAGTGGTAGTTTTAGCAGCCATTGTATTAGAAGTAATTGGAAAATACTTTAAAGGTTATTCAGAAGTGACCGTTGCGATATTAATGTCCGGTGGAATGGCAATTGCCTTAATTTTAATGAATTTCCAAAAAGGGCGTTCAACGATTAGTGTCGATCAATTTTTATTTGGTTCTATCGTGACGATTACACAACAACAAATGTGGTTGATGATTGCTTTAGCGATCATTGTGGTCGTATTATATTTGATTTTTAGACGACCGTTATATGTTTTATCATTTGATGAAGATACAGCTTATACGGCAGGTTTACCTGTTCGTTTGATGACACAAGTTTTCACTATTATTACAGGGGTAGTCATTTCAGTGATGATGCCAATTGCTGGAGCTTTATTAGTTTCAGCAGTTATTGTATTACCAGCCTCTATAGCGATTCGTTTAACGAGAAGTTTTACAGGCGTGATTGTGTCAGGTATTTTAATTAGCATTTTTGGTATTTTTAGTGGATTAAGTATGTCTTATGAATTTGATACACCACCAGGTGCTACGATTACTTGTGTATTTTTAATTATTTTAGTCATAAGTTTATTTGCAACAATGATTAAAAATCAATTCAAGAAATAAAGTTGAAGTCTCGGAAAGTTTGTCTAGCAGATTTTTCGAGATTTTTTATATTTTATGGAATGTTGACAGCTAGAGGAAAAGCAGAGTATAGTGACTGTACGAAGAAATTGGAGGATTAAAATGTTAGGTGAAATCTTTTCAAGTATGGCAACAATTGTCATCATGATTAGTTTAGGATATGTATTACAAATAAAGGGCTGGTTTGATAAAAATTTTTCAACAAGTATTGCTTCTCTTATTATTAAAATTGCTTTACCAGCTTCGATTATGATTTCTGTTTTAAGATTTATTTCAAGAGAAAAAATGATTGAATTTGTAGGAAGTTTAGGAATTCCACTTTTGAGTGTCGTCGTTGGATATTTTGTTGCTTGGATCATTGTTCAAGTATTTCGTATTCCAAATAATCGTAAGGCGACGGTGATAAATACGATTGTCAATGCGAATACGATTTTTATGGGACTACCGTTGAATTTATCTTTATTTGGTGAAGAGGCTATGCCTTATTTTTTAGTATATTATGTAGTGAATACTTTATCGACTTTTACAGTGGGAACCTATTTGTTTGCTTATTATAATCAGCAACATGTTGGAAAAGGAATTCAATGGGGACGAATTTTTTCACCACCATTAATCGCTTTTTTAGGGAGTATGATTTGGGTATGGTTTGGGTGGACACTTCCTGAATTTTTGAATGATTCTCTGATTTATATAGGTAGTTTGGTAACTCCATTATCGTTAATGTATATTGGAATTCATTTGGCACAAGTGGGGCTGCGTTCGTTGACATTCGATGATGATATGCGTTTATCGATATTTGGACGTTTTGTATTGTTTCCAGCGATTCTTTTAACAATCCAAGTGGGAGTGATGCAGTTCTTTTCAATCGAATTACCAATGAAATTACAAGAAACATTTTTCCTTCAATCAACGATTCCTACATTGGTGATTATGCCATTATTGGCAACAGAGGAAAATGCGGACATTGATTTTGCGACATCAGCTGTCACGATTACGACATTACTCTATATCGTGATTTTACCCGTATGGATGATGCTATTTTCGATTGCATTCCAGTCGTAAAATTAACGTAATAACGTATGCAAAAATAACAGAAAAACTTCCTTGAATAGCAAGGTCGCCAGCAGCCTCGAATTTCTCCTTGTAAAATAAGCCAAAGTGGCTTATTTTACTGCTGCTATTCAAAGGGAGTTTTTCTTTTTATTTTTGCTAGATAAAATCGTTTCTTTAAATTTTGTGAAGTAATAATATTAAAACTAGTTGAAGCTACTAATGAAAATGAAGAAACAATGGAAGAAGTAGTAACTCGTAATGAATGGCGAAAAATACCGTCATTGATGGATATCAATTGAATGAGAACGGTGAATGGGTTTAATCCATTTATCTACGTAAAGAAAAATAACAGAAAAAACTTTTCTTAATAGCAAAAGTAAAATGAGCCACTTCGGTGGCTTATTTTACAGGGAGAATTCGAGACCGAGGCTCGAATTTTAGCCATGAGACTCGCTATGCGAGGCTGCTGGCGACCTTGCTATTCAAGGAAAGTTTTTTTCTGTTATTTTGTGTTAAAGGTTCATTAATGTGTTTCTTCTAAAAATGTATGTGTATCGAAGAAGTTACCTAATTCTGCTTTGATATGTTGATTTTCGGTGTTGATTTCTGTAATACGAATAATAGAAGAATAATCTTGTAATTGGTGTCCAGAGATTCCTGATTCACAGAAAACGACTGCACCCACTGCATGAGAATCGAATTCTTTGATAAGGCTTCGCATCCCATTAATCGTACCACCGGCTTTTAGAAAGTCATCGACAATCAGTACATTTGATCCACTTGGGAGAGTACGTTTAGATAATTCCA
>CALATC010000052.1 GCA_937891475.1 uncultured Granulicatella sp.
TGTTTTAATGAAATATAAGGACGTTTTTTAAATAAACCCATTTAATCACTCCTTTATGGACGAGACTCATTAAACCATTCTGGTAAAAATTTTTCTTCTACAACATTTGTCGTATAATCTCCTCTTTCAAAAAAAGTTGATTGCAATAAATCTTGTAAAAATTCTTTATTCGTCTCAACGCCTTCAACTACTAATTCTTGAAGAACTCGTTCCATTTTTAAAATAGCTTGAGTTCTACTAGGTGCATGGACAATTAATTTTGATAACATAGAATCATAAAATGGTGGAATTTTATATCCAGCATATAGTGCAGATTCAATTCTGACACCTAAACCTCCATTTGGTTGGTGTAAAACTTCAATCTTACCTGGAGAAGGTCTAAAGTTTTCTCTTGGGCATTCAGCATTTAATCGACATTCAATCGAGTGTCCTTTAATTTGAATCTCATCTTGAGTAAAGCTTAATTTTTCTCCATAAGCTACTTTTAATTGCCATTCTACTAAATCAATTCCTGTAATCATTTCTGTAATAGGATGTTCTACTTGAATACGAGTATTCATTTCCATAAAGTAGAAATTTTTATCTTGATCCACTAAAAATTCTATTGTACCTGCATTTTCATATCCTACTGATTTTGCAGCCAACACAGCTGCTTGCCCCATGTTTTTACGTAATTCATCATCTAAATAGGGGCTTGGTGCTTCTTCAATAATTTTTTGATTTTTTCGTTGTAAAGAACAATCACGTTCTCCTAAATGAACAACATTTCCATGAGAATCTGCTAAAATTTGAAACTCAATATGTTTGGCAGGATAAATAATTCGCTCTATATACACTTCTTCATTCCCAAATGCTTGAAGTGCTTCTTGTTGAGCTGCTAGAAATTGTTTTTCAAACTCTTCTAGACTTTGAACTTTACGAATTCCTTTACCGCCACCACCTGCGACAGCTTTAATCAAAAGAGGAAATCCAATTTTTTCTGCAATCTTTAGTCCTTCTTCAACAGTAGGAACAACCCCATCACTACCTGGTATAACGGGAACTCCTGCTTTCATCATTTGTTTACGAGCTTGTGCTTTATCCCCCATCATTTGAATAACATGTGCGCTAGGTCCAATGAATTTCACCTGACATTCTTCACACATTTTTGCAAATTTAGGATTTTCTGATAAAAAACCAAAACCTGGATGAATCGCTTGTGATCCAGTTAATACAGCTGCACTTAAAATATTTTCAACATTCAAATAAGATTCTTTACTAATATTTTTTCCAATGCAAACAGCATAATCTGCTAATTGTACATGTAGGGCTTCAGAATCAGCTTGAGAATAAACTGCTACTGTTTCAATTTGAAGTTCTCTACATGCACGAATCAATCGACAAGCAATCTCTCCACGATTCGCAATTAAAATTCTTTTAAACATAACTTACCTACCAATAATAAAGGTTAACTCCGCTTCACAAACAACTTTACCATCTACAAAGGCTTTTGCTTTACCAATTCCTGCATATTCTTTTAATTTAAGAATATCAACTTGAAGGGTTAAAACATCTCCTGGTGTGACTTTTTTTCTAAATTTCACGTGATTTAATCCGCCTAAATAAGCTGTTTTTCCTTTGAAACTTTCTAATGATAATAATGGAATTGAGCCAGCTTGCGCTAAAGCTTCTACAATTAAAACTCCTGGCAATACTGGTTCTCCAGGGAAATGTCCTTGGAAAACATGCTCATTATACGTTACATTTTTAGTAGCCACTACGTGCTCCCCTGGAATTAATTCTTCTACTCGGTCAATATATAAAATTGGAAAACGATTTGGAATTAATTTCATTACATCTGTTACTGTCATTACGCTCATGATAAGCCTCCTAATTTTTCTTAATAGCAAATAATTCTTGCCCGTAATCTACCATTTGTCCATTTTCAACAAGTATTTCTACTACTTCACCTGAAATTTCTGCAGTTATTTCATTCATAATTTTCATTGCTTCAATAATACATACTGGTTGTCCAACTTGAACTTTATCTTGTGCTTGAACAAAAGTAGGATCATCTGGAGATGGAGCTAAATACACAATCCCCACAATTGGACTTTTAATATATTGTAAATCTTCTTTTGTAACTGTTTCTTGAACTTCAGGAGTCTTAGTAGCTACCGTTTCAGCAATAATTTCTTTTGTAGGTACAACTGCTACGGGCTTCTCTTCAATCGTTTCAACAACTTGTTTAGAACCACTTACTGGATAATTTTCTCGTTTAGAAAGTTGAAGATCGACTCCTTCTTGTTGTAAATGTAATTCCATTAAACTTGAATGATCGAATAACGAAACAATAGCTTTTAAATCCTCTATATTCATACATTATCCTTTCCATTTTTTGAAGCATAAAACTGCATTATGTCCACCAAATCCTAATGAATTACTAATGGCAACATTTACTTCT
This sequence comes from uncultured Granulicatella sp., assembly GCA_937891475.1. The sequence continues at coordinate 2,444 of CALATC010000052.1, forward strand.
TTTGCAACACCTGTTAGTGCTGTTACATTTACAGAACATGCTTCATCTTGTTCTTTTACATTAATCGTCGGTGGAATAAAATCCTCTCCAACTGCTTTAATACATGCAATTGCTTCAATAGCGCCTGCAGCACCTAATAAATGTCCTGTCATCGATTTTGTACTTGAAACATGTACGTCATCTGCAGCTTCTTTTAAAGCATAGCGAATTGCTGTTACTTCAGAAGAATCATTTGCAGGAGTACTTGTTCCATGAGCATTAATATAATCTACATCACTTGGAGATAATTGCGCTTCATCTAAAGCGTGTAAAATTGCTTTCCCAGCACCACTACCATCTGGTGTAGGAGCCGTCATATGATAAGCATCAGCTGTTGCTCCATAACCAACGATTTCAGCATAAATCGTTGCTCCTCTTTTTTGAGCATGTTCTAAACTTTCTAAAACAACAACTCCTGCTCCTTCCCCCATCACAAAACCATTACGGTTTTTATCAAACGGAATGGAAGCTGCATTTGGATCTTGACTATTACTTAATGCTGTTAAAGCAGCAAATCCTGCAATTCCAATTTCACAAATCGTTGCTTCTGAACCACCAGCTAAAATGACATCAGAATAACCATGCTTAATATTTCTGAAAGCTTCACCAATCGCATGAGTTCCACTTGCACAAGCTGTTACAATCGAAGTACAAATTCCTCTAGCTCCTATTTTCATTGAAATATTTCCAGCAATCATATTCCCAATTGTCATCGGAACAAATAATGGAGCAACTCTTGTTGGACCTTTCTCATGCATTTTGATGATTTGTTGTTCCATTGTTGGTAAACCACCAATCCCAGAACTCACAATAACACCAAAACGGTCAAAATCCGTATTTTCCTGAGTAATTCCACTATGTTCAACTGCTTGTAAAGCTGCCGCAATTCCATATTGGCAAAATAAGTCCATCCTTTTCGCTTCTTTTCGGTCCATATATAAAGTAGGATCAAACCCTTTTACTTCTGCTGCTACATGAACATCTATATCTTTCGTATCGAATTTTGTAATGAAATCTATTCCATTTTTACCATTTTTCAATCCATCCCAAAAACTGGCAACATCATTTCCTAATGGTGTAATAGCACCCATTCCTGTAATGACTACTCGATTCATGTTTTTCCTCCTTTACATATATAAACCACCGTTAATTTGTAATACTTG
>CALATC010000053.1 GCA_937891475.1 uncultured Granulicatella sp.
CCAATCGCTGGATTACTTTTGTAAAGTATCGGTCTGGAATGGATGTAGGGGAAAAGCGTAGACCACAAAGTGGTGCAATGAAATATGAATTAACAAATGGAACAAGTATTGAATTACGGTTATCAGTGATTACAAACTTTAAAATGCAAACGTCCGTTGTGATTCGTTTATTACATTTGTCGATGGATGAGAAAAAATCTGGAGAAGTATCCACCTATTTTTCAAAAGATATTGAGCTTCTTCAAACAATGTTGCATTACAAGAGTGGGCTAATATTATTTTCAGGGCCTGTCAGCTCCGGAAAAACGACAACAATGTATCACCTGTTAAGAAATCGTGTTAGTGATACAAATTTACAAGTTATCACAATGGAAGAGCCAGTTGAAATGAGTGAACCTTTATTTTTACAAACAGAAATTAATGAAAAAGCAGGAATTACGTATGAATTACTAATCAAAAGTTCACTAAGACATCATCCTGATATGATGCTAATCGGAGAAATTCGTGATGAAATGACTGCAAAAATGGTTATTCGCGGGGCCTTAACAGGACATTTAATGTTAGCGACAGTTCATGCAAAAGATTGTAAAGGAGTTATTTCAAGATTAGAGGAGTTAGGCATTACAAAAGATTTATTAAGGCAAACATTAGTTGCAGTAGTGGCACAACGTTTAGTACCGAGATATTGTTCTCTTTGTCAGAGTCATTGTTGCTTTCATTGTAATCATATTCCTCTTTCAAAGAAAAAGGCTACTTTATTTGATATTGCATACGGAATTTCATTGCAGCATTTAATTCAAGAAGAAGAATTTTTGAATCCACTGTTACATCCTTTTAATAGAAAGTTGAGGAAAGCTTATGCGCTTGGATATATTTCAAAAGAAAGTTTCGAAGCCTACAAAATCTATTAAGAAATGGTCTAACAAAACACAGGCTTTGTTTTTAACCCAAGTAGGAGAATTATTAGAAGAGGGATTCACTTTACAGGAAACATTGGCATTTGCTAAATTACTCATTCCAAAACAAGAACATGTGATTAGTAAAATGATGGAACAATTATTGATGGGTGAGAGATTTGATGAAGCTTTACATCTTGTAGGCTATGCTGATTCGATTTGTTCGCAAATATACTTATCCATGTCGACAGGTTCTTTTGCACTATCTTGTCGAACGATTGGACAATATTTAGCTCAAAAGGATCAACAATTAAAAAAATTACGCCAAGTATTAATGTATCCATGTATTTTAATTGTGTTTTTAGTTTGTATGGTTGCTGCAATTCGTTATTTACTTTTAGGGCAGCTACAATCGATGGTTCAAGTAGAGAGTATTAAAGACCATATGATGCTTTATTTGATATGGAACGGTTTTGTTTATTTACCTTGGATTGTTTTAGGAGTCAGTCTGTTTATAGGGATTGTAGCAGGTATAGTATATGTATATTGGAAAAATAAAACAATTTTGAGACGTCTACGCTTATTAATTCATCTACCCATTGTAGGAAGCATAGTTCGTCAATATTACACATTTTTATATGCTAGAGAATTTGCCTATTTTTTAGGAAATGGACAGTCATTGCTGCAAATGATTGAACAGATGAAACAAGCAGGTACAAGTCCATTAACAAAGGCTATTGCTGAATTTATTGAAAGTGAAATGCAAAAAGGAATTTCATTTGCAGTTGCGATTGATCAATTGAAGTTATTTCAACAACCACTTATTTTACTAATTGTACAAGGAGAACTAACTCACCAATTAGACATTAAATTACGACAATTTTCCAAAAATTCATTTGAAGATTTTAAAGGAACACTGGAAAAGAAAATTATGCTTGTTCAGCCAGTTCTATTTGTTGGAATTGGGCTCATGATTATGTCAATGTACATTATTTTAATGTTACCAACGTTAACAATGATTGGAGGAAATTAAGATGAAAAAATTACTCAAAAAGAAAAAAGCTTTTACATTAATTGAATTACTCATTTGTCTATTTATTATTGGGCTGATGATGTTACTCATTATTCCAAATATTGCTAAACAAAGAGAAGAGGCACAAAAGAAATCGGATGCTGCAATTGTAAAAGTGATTGCAAACCAACAAGAATTGTACCAATTAGATAAGCATGAAGAAAAGAAACCGGATGCTCAAGCGTTAGAAAAAGCTGGTTATATTACTCAGGAACAATTAAAAGCGTATAATAAGGCAATCGAAAATGGTCAAACACCTCCTCAATAATTAAAGATTGGAGGAATGATGATGAAGTCTCATGCATTTACTCTCGTAGAGCTACTCGTTTCATTTAGTATTCTAATTATATTATTATGGCTAGTTCCTCCTGCTATAGTGGATTTTGGAGAAACGTATCAAGAAAGAGTGTTTATTAAGCAGTTTGAGAATGATTTGAAATTGGTACAGGCTAGTGCGCAAGCGACTGGGAAATCTTCAAGTTTAGTGATTAATGATAAGAAGCAAAACACGTATTCTTTAATATGTTTTGGAAATGAAGGTTTAAATGCTACCAGAGAAATACCTCCTAGTATATATATATCTGGTATGAATACAATTAGTTTTAAAAATGAAACGGGTAATTTAACGACTTATAATAAAGTACAAACTATTACATTTAAAGGTAAAAAATATAGTTATGAATATATTTTCAGGTTTGGAGGAGGTAGATATTATGTTAAAGTTTCAAAAAATTAAAGCATATGCCTTTGTAGAAGCTCTCCTAGCTTTAATGATTGCCACTTTAACAGTATTATTACTTTCATTTGTATTAGGTGATTCCGTAAAAAGAGAACAGCAGCATAAATGTGTTTTAAATGAATACTCGAATCAATTAATGAAGTTACATGAAAGTAGACTTCCAGTAAGCTATAAAAAAGATAAAACTAGCTCTACAACTTCTACATCAAAAATAGGTGATACAAATGCTTCAAATAAAAACACTCATAAAACTAAAGAAGTCATTCATTTGAAAAAAATCAATTCAAAAACTCCAGTAACTTCTGTGCGCATTTCTTGTGATCAGGAGGAGGTGGTTCAAATTGAAAGAATGGATTCAAGCAAAAAAGTCAGCGTTTCTACTAATTGAACAATTAATGGCATTAGCGATTTTTGCAGTTAGTATTCTACTAATTAGTGGAGTTTATCAAGTGTTATTAAAAGTGCAAAATAAATTGGAAGTCCCTAATTATATAGAGTGGCATTTAATGGCGACGCAAATGGATACTCATTTACAAGGATATGCTAAAAATAATAATCCTGAATTAATTGAATTTGTAGATCAGCGAACTGTTAAAGAAGGGAATATTAGAGTGAGAGCAAAACCCGATGATGAAAATGTAAAGACGATTTTATGGATCAGTAAAGCTAATGGTTACCATCCATTATTAATTGGATATGAAAAAATGTTTCTTCATAGTGAAAAAGATGGAGTACGTATGAAAGGAATATTACGAAATAACGAAAAATTCGAAACATATTTTATTCCAGGGAATCGTGTTATTTCACTTGAAAAAGAAGTCATTCAAAAAGAGGAATCCACTTTGAGTAAAGAAGGTCATAAAAAGGAGGACTCTCATGATAAAAAATCTAATAAAACATCAAAAGATAAAAGCTAGTTTAGTAGTTCCTTTCTTAGCTTTACTATTTATTACAAGTTTAGTAACGGTTGCTTTCTATCAAATTAGAGTCGCAAATGCGAATCAGTATCGATTACTCCGTGATACGTATCAACTGAAAATAATGTTAGAATTAACAACTCAAAATTTAGATAGTCATTTAGAAGTAAAAGATAATGAAATGATTTTTCCTACGAGAATAGACTTTTCGACTGGAATTGTAGAAATTAAATGGGATGAAAAAAGTAAAGTTTTTGATTTAAGTGCTCATTTAAAAAATGGTTCCACTCGTTCTGAAAAAGTTTATCTTGTATTTAATGAGAAGAAAGTTAACGAAAAAACACAGTGAATGAGTTTGTTTCATATGCAATCTATGGTATACTTTTTATGATAATATGAAAAAGTTGGTGGTTAAATGGAACAAACAATTGGAGAAATCTTAAAACGTGCTCGTCAGTTAAAAGGATATACTTTAGATGACTTGCAACAAATTACAAAAATTCAAAAAAAATATTTAATTGCAATCGAAGAAAATGATTTCGATTTAATGCCTGGAGACTTTTATACTCGAGCATTTATTAAACAAGTTGCAGAAACAGTTGGAGTAGATGGTGTTCGTTTGTTGGAAGAATTCCAATTAGAAACTCCAAAAAATCCTGGAGGAATTCCAGAGGAAGAATCTGTATTAGCAGATAAGAAATTTATCTCTAGCCGTTTGTCAAATAATAGAGAAGCTCAAACTTCTGTTACAAAAGCTTGGGGACAATTTAAAAATTATTTACCTACAATTTTATTAGGTATGTTAGCTGTAGCAATTGTATTTGCGATTGCACAGTCATTATTGAATAAACGTTCAACTCCAAAGCCAGCAGCAGTTGCAACAACTGTAACAGCTCAAAATACAACAACAGCTGAAAAAGCAGAAGAAACAACAGTTGCAGAAACAACACAAACAACAACTACTACAAAAGAATCAAAAGAAACATCGATTCGTTATTCATATGCAAATGGAAATTCATTATATTACACAGCAAAATTAGCTGAATTTCCTGCAAACTTAGTAGTAACAAACCGTGCAAGAACACAATTATGGGCAAGAATTACTGCAAATCAAAGAGTTGTAGCTGATGGTGCTCCTACAACAGGACAACAATTAGTAGGATCAATTCCTGAAGGAACAAATTCAATTGTTTTAAACTTTGGTTATACACCAGTTGGTACCATTACTTTAGCAGGACAAGAAATTCAAATTCCTGATGGTGTAAGTGCTACAGCCATTTATATTACAGTGGAATAGAGGAAATAGCATGAATATTGCCAATCGATTAACCATTGCTCGCATTGTTATGATTCCATTATTCTTACTAATGATGTGTTTTCCAAAAGATGTTTTAGGAATGGTGAATGTTTTTCATTCAAACTTAAGTGTTAGTTGGGTACTGGCAATGATTATTTTTACGATTGCTAGTATCACAGATTTTTTAGATGGATATTTAGCTAGAAAATATCACTTAATTACAAATTTTGGAAAATTTGCTGATCCTTTAGCAGATAAATTATTAGTGATGACGGCTTTTATTACATTAGTAGGAGCTGGTGTCATTCCAATGTGGATTGTAGCAGTGATTGTATGTAGAGAACTAGCTGTAACAGGACTTCGTTTATTATTAGTGAATGATGGTGAAGTACTGGCAGCAGCATGGCCTGGAAAAGTTAAAACTGCAACGCAAATGTTAGCGATTATCTTTTTATTGATTGATGATTTTCCAGTAAAAGGATTGCCGTTTTCAATTGGAACGATTTTATTATATGTTTGTTTAGTTGCAACAGTATATTCAGGAGTAGATTACTTTATAAAAAATAAACATGTTTTTGCAGATTCATTTTCTGTTTAATGGTGGAGGCTGGGATTTACCCAGCCTTTTGTTTTTTATAAATGAGGAGTAGAAAGTATGAAAGCAGAAATTATTACAGTCGGTACAGAATTATTAATGGGCCAAGTGATTAATACGAATAGTGCAACTATTGCGAGAGAATTGGCAAAGTTGTCTATTTCAACTTATTACCAACAAACTGTTGGAGATAATCCAGAAAGAATGTTTGAAAGTATTCAACTAGCTAGTAGTCGTAGTGATTTAATTATTTTAAGTGGTGGATTAGGTCCTACAACAGATGATATTACAAAACAAGTTTTAGCGAAATTTGTTCAAAGAGAATTAGTAGAAGATGAAGAAGCAATGGATAAAATTATTCGTTTCCATAAGCAATCTCATCGTCCAATGAGCCCTAATAACCGATTTCAAGCATTGGCTTTTGAAGGTGAAACAGTTTTTAAAAATCATAATGGGTTAGCGATTGGTGGAGCAGTAGAAACGGATTCAACTATTTTTATTGTTTTACCAGGTCCTCCAAGTGAATTAAAAATGATGCTTGAAAAAGAGGCGATTCCATATTTAAAAGAAAAAGTATCGAATGAAGGAACATTTGTATCTAGATATTTACGTTTCTTTGGAATTGGAGAATCTAGATTAGTCACTGATTTAGAACAATTAATTGAAGAACAAACGAATCCAACCATTGCTCCATATGCAGGTATGTATGAAGTAGTGCTTCGATTAACTGCAAATGGCGATACAAAAGAAGAGTGTGAACTGTTATTAGATGAATTAGAAGAAAAAATCTTGTCCGTTGAACGTGAATATTTCTATGGATATGGAGAATACGAATCACTATTATCGATTACAAGTGAATTATTAAAAAATAGTGGATTAAGTATTGCTTCTGCAGAAAGTTTAACAGGAGGACTCTTTGCTTCAACATTAATTTCTGTTGAAGGAAGTTCACAGTATGTATTAGGTTCTTGTGTTGCTTATCAAGAATCTATCAAGAAAAATCAATTACAGGTTTCTCAAGAAATATTAGAAAAATATGGAATGGTCAGTGCTGAGTGTGCCGAAGCAATGGCAGAAAATGTACGAACAATATTTGGTAGCGACCTTGGAATTTCCTTTACAGGAATAGCGGGTCCATCACCAATGGAAGAAAAAGAAGTAGGAACTGTATTTGTTTCATTAGCAGATGGATTAGAAACGAAAACAATAGAATTACATTTAGCGAGAAATCGTAATGGTAACAGAGAATATGCGGTTCAATATGGACTTAATGAGCTAAGAAAATATTTATTAAAAAAATAACAGAACAAATGTTCGTTTTTCTTGCTTTCAGTATGAAGTATAGTGTATGATAAGGATGAATTAAG
>CALATC010000054.1 GCA_937891475.1 uncultured Granulicatella sp.
AAGGTAAATCTGTTAACTTAAAATCAATCATGGGCGTTATGTCATTAGGTGTTGGTCAAGGTGCTGACGTAGTGATTACAGCTGATGGTGAAGATGCAGCAGAAGCTCTTGCTGGAATCGAAGAAACAATGAAAAAAGAAGGATTAGCTGAGTAATATGAAACCAACTTTACAAGGTATTGCAGCCAGTGATGGTATTGCAATCGCAAAAGTTTATACATTAACTGAGCCAGATTTAAGCTTTACAAAAATTAGTGTAGAAAACACAGATAAAGAAATCTCTCGTTTAGAAGAAGCTTTAGCAGTTTCTACAAAAGAAATTGAATTAATTAAAGAAACAGCATTAAAAAATTTAGGAGAAGAAGAAGCTCAAGTATTTGAAGCTCACTTAATGGTATTAAGTGATCCTGAATTAGTGGGTCAAGTAAAAGATGCAATTACTTCTCAAAAAGTAAATGCTGAACATGCTTTAAAAGAAGTTTCAGATATGTTTATTAGCATTTTTGCTGGTATGGAAGATAATCCATATATGCAAGAACGTGCAGCGGATATCCGTGACGTATCAAAACGTATTTTAGCAAATTTATTAGGTGTTAAAATCCCTAGCCCTGCTACAATCAAAGATGAAGTGGTGGTTGTTGCTGGAGACTTAACTCCAAGTGATACAGCTCAATTAAATCGTCAATATGTTAAGGCATTCGTAACAGATATCGGTGGACGTACTTCTCACTCAGCAATTATGGCTCGTTCATTAGAAATCCCTGCAATTGTAGGTACAAAAGAAATTACATCATTAGCTAAAGATGGTGATTTAATCATTATCGATGGTTTATCAGGAGATGTATTCTTAAACCCTTCTGAAGATGTAGTTGCTGAATACCGTGCGAAAGCAGAAGCATTTGCAGCGCAACAAGCTGAATGGGAAAAATTAAAAGATGCTGATACATTTACAAAAGATGGTCATCAAGTGGAATTAGCAGCAAACATTGGAACTCCAAAAGATTTAGAAGGAGTAATCAATAATGGTGCTGAAGGTGTTGGATTATATCGTACTGAATTCTTATATATGGATTCTCATGATATGCCAACTGAAGAAGACCAATTTGAAGCGTATAAAGCTGTATTAGAAGGAATGAATGGTAAACCTGTTGTTGTTCGTACAATGGACATTGGTGGGGATAAAGAATTACCATACTTACCATTACCACACGAAATGAATCCATTCTTAGGATACCGTGCGATTCGTATTTCATTAAACGAACCTGAAATGTTCCGTACTCAATTACGTGCATTATTACGTGCATCAGTTTACGGTAAATTACGTATCATGTTCCCAATGATTGCGACATTAAACGATTTCCGTGGAGCAAAAGCATTATTATTAGAAGAAAAAGCTAAATTAGTTGCAGAAGGTGTTGCAGTTAGCGACGACATTCAAGTAGGGATTATGATTGAAATTCCTGCAGCAGCAGTATTAGCACATCAATTTGCAAAAGAAGTTGATTTCTTCAGTATTGGAACAAATGACTTAATTCAATATACAATGGCTGCTGACCGTATGAACGAACGCGTTTCATACTTATACCAACCATATAATCCATCAATCTTAACATTAATTAAACATGTGATTGATTCAGCTCATAAAGAAGGTAAATGGGCTGGAATGTGTGGAGAAATGGCTGGAGATCAAACAGCTGTACCATTACTTGTTGGTTTAGGCTTAGATGAGTTCTCAATGTCTGCATCAAGTGTATTAAAAACACGTAGCTTAATTTCTAAATTAACATTAGAAGATATGAAAGCATTAGCAGATAAAGCAATCAATGAATGTGCAACAGTACAAGAAGTTGAAGCATTAGTTGAAGAAGCAGTTTCAAAATTATAATTTGAAATGATTTAGAGTGAGATAAATCTCACTCTTTTTTTGTTTCTAACGATGTATATGTCGATAAGCAAAAAAATCGACTAAGATTCTTAAATTTGAGACAATTGTTTTGATATTGAAGAATAAAGGAGAAGTCTCATGATTGAATTAGGAATTAGTACTTTTGGTGAAACAACTGAAATTGAAGAAACAGGCATTACTCCTACACATGATGAACGCATTCGTGAATTAATAGAAGAGATGAAGTTAGCAGATGAAGTGGGTTTGGATATTTATGCGATTGGTGAGCATCATCGTAAAGATTTTGCGGTTTCAGCGCCAGAAATTATATTGGCAGCAGGAGCGGCTGTTACAAAGAATATTAAATTAAGTTCAGCAGTAACAGTATTATCTTCTTCTGATCCAATACGGGTGTATCAACAATATGCAACTATTGATGCCATTTCAAATGGACGAAGTGAAATTATGGTAGGACGTGGTTCTTTTACAGAATCATTCCCACTGTTTGGTTATAGTTTATCCAACTATGAAGAATTATTTGATGAAAAATTGGAGATGCTTGAAAAAATTAAGGAAGAAGAAATATTAGATTGGCAAGGGAAGTTGACTCAAACAGTTAATCATAAAGGAGTATATCCACGTGCTGTTCAAGAAGATTTTCCGATTTGGGTAGCAACTGGTGGAAATGCAGAATCTACCGTTAAAATTGCACGAAAAGGGTTGCCGATTGCATATGCCATTATTGGTGGAAAGTATGAGAATTTTAAAGGATTAATCAATTATTATAAAAAAATTGGAATTGCCTCAGGATACTCTGAAAAACAATTAAAAGTAGCATCTCATTCTTGGGGATTTATTGCTGAAACAGATG
>CALATC010000055.1 GCA_937891475.1 uncultured Granulicatella sp.
GAAGTGCTTTTTCAATGGCTTCTTCTCGTTTATCAATACATTCATAAGAAACAGATTCTTTATTAACTGCACTTAGCAATCCTTCATAAACATTTGATAAAGGCTCTGTTCTAGGGTTATCTGCCGTGAAAACAACATGGTCTGATTTTGTTAATGCAATTCTTCCTAATTCTGGTCTCATGCTTGAATCACGATTTCCACCACTATGACCTATAACGGTAATAATTTTCTCATGTGGAATTTGTTCGAGAGAATCTAATACATTCTCTAATCCATCAGGAGTATGTGCAAAGTCTACAATGACTTGGAAATCTTGTCCTTTATCAACAGATTGCATACGACCTGCTACACCTTGGAAAGCTTTCACCTTTTTCAATATTTCTTCTATTGAGACTCCATAAACATAGGCTACAGCAATCGCAGATAACATATTGTATACATTAAAAGTTCCTAATAATGGCATATCAACCATGTAGCGTTTTTCTTGTTGAATGACTAATTCAAACATAGTATGTCCATTTTCCATACGAATATTTTCCGCTTTGAAATCAGCTGCTGCATTAATCCCATAACTAATGACTTGTACAGGAGTTGAATACTCGAGCATTTCAAACTGTTCATCATCCGCATTTAAAATAGCTACTTTTGGTTTACGATTTTCTCCTACATAGTTTCCTAATTGAGAGAATAATAAACTTTTAGCATGTGCATATTGTTCCATTGTTTTATGTAAATCTAAATGTTCATGTGTTAAATTCGTAAATACAACACAATCATAATCCAACCCCCAAATACGACCTAACTGCAATGCATGAGAAGAAACTTCCATCAAACAAGTTTCTCCACCAATTTCTTTTAGCTCTTTAAACGTTTCATGTAATGTTAAAATTTCCGGAGTTGTATTATGTGTTGGAATGATTTTCGAACCAATTTTCCGATAAATTGTTCCAATTAATGCAGTCGGTTTATCCGGTTGTTCTATTAACGCATCAATCATATGGGTAACTGATGTTTTTCCATTAGTTCCTGTAACACCAATCATTTGCAAAGATTGTGTAGGATATCCATAAAAATGATTGGCTAATAATGCCATCACTCTTGTCACATCTTTGACATAAATCACAGGCGTATCCCCTACTTGATCTTGAATCGATTTACTCGCTACAAAGGCCACTGCCCCTTTTTCTTTTGCAGCAGCAGCAAATCGATGCCCATCGACTGTCACTCCGTCAATACAGAAAAATAAGGTGTTCGGTTGAACTTTTCTTGAATCTTGCGCTAAATAATCAATCGTTACTCCAGATAAATCGCCAACTATTTTTTTCAAATAAATCAATTGAGCTAATTCTGTCGCTAACATGGTTGAATTCCTCCTTCTTATTGCGTTAATCGGCTATAATCTAACGCACGTTTCATCATCGGATTAAAAATCTCCTTAATTAAAGCACTTCCTCCTGCTCCATAAGGATTATTTTGAGGTTGTTTTAATGTAATGTATAAAATATATTTTGGATCACTTGCAGGAGCGAAACCTACTACTGAGTATATATAATTACTACCATATGAGTAATATCTTCCTGTTTCTGGATTTACTAATTCGGCTGTTCCTGTCTTAGCAGCTACTTCTTCTCCTTCAATGTTAAATCCAATCGCTGTTCCATCTTTCATTGTTGTCGCTTTTCTTAAATACTCCAATGTTTTCTTTGCTGCCTCAGGTTTAATCACTTGTCCTAAAGAATTTTCAGAAAAATTAATCGTTGTATTTGTAGATGGTCTAAATTCATGATCGACAAAACGTAATTTTTTCATTTCCCCTTGATTAGCTATTGCAGTAAAAGCTTGTACCATTTGGAATGCAGTAACAGAAATCCCTTGACCAAATCCTGTTGATAGTTGTTGTAAATATGAATTATAAGAATTCAATCCAGTAGCTTCATTTAAAAATCCTGATTGTGTGCTTTGACCAAACCCAAATAAATCTAAATATTGCTTCCATTTTTCAACACCTATTTTTTGAACAACATGGACAAAAGCTACGTTACTTGAATGAGCTAACCCTTCTAAGTACGTAATTCTTCCCCAACCGACTTTATTATAGTCACGTACTAAATCTTTGAAAATTTGAATTTTACCAGAATCATATTTTTCATTTGGATCAAATACACCTTCATTAATGGCAGCAGCAAGAGCTAATACTTTCATCGTTGACCCTGGCTCATAAGCCTCATCTGTTAAAAGATTATTCCACATCGTAGAAATTCCTTCTTTAGTCGTTCCATTAAAGGTAGGACGTTGAGTAGCAGCTACAATATTACCAGTTTTCGGATCCACTAACATCGCTGTTAATTGATTAGGCAAATATTTTTCAGTCACTTGTGAAACTAAAGATTCCAAATATGTTTGCATTTTTTTATCAATCGTTAAATACAAATCATTTCCATCTTTTGGCTGTTCAGTAACTTCTTCACTTCCTGAAATAACATAACCATTTCCATCTAGTCGTGAAGTCACTTCTCCAGGTTTTCCAGTTAAGGTTTCATTGTATAATGATTCAATCCCCATTTTCCCAACTAATTGTTCGACAGTTTTTCCATCAAATTCTTGTTTTTCAACATCTGTATATCCAATCAAATGAGAAGCAAAAATCCCATTTGGATAATAACGTGAAAGGTTCTCAGTAAATTTAATTCCTGGGAGAGCTTCCTTATCGATTTTTTCTTTCACTTCAACGGAAAGATTTTTTCCTGCCGAACCAAATTCTACTTGCGAAACATTTTTCTGAGATAAAATTTTTTCAATGTCTGGAGCCTTCATATCAATGTATTTAGAAAGAATTTGCGCAGTTTTAGAAATATCTTGAACATAATCTTTCTTTTCTTTATCCCATTGATCTGTTAAAACAGCAAACAAAGAATAATTTGTTGCATCTACCGCAATTGGGCTACCACTCGCATCATAAATATTTCCACGTTTGGCTTTTAATAATGTTGTATGCGTTAATTTTTTATCCAATTCTTTTCGTAAATTGACTCCATGACTTTGCCCTAGTACCATAATTTTAAAGAAATTGAAAGAAAAAATGAGAAATAGGAAGAATGCGATTGCCATCAAGCAACGTATCGCAA
>CALATC010000056.1 GCA_937891475.1 uncultured Granulicatella sp.
GAAGTGCTTTTTCAATGGCTTCTTCTCGTTTATCAATACATTCATAAGAAACAGAATTCTTATCAACTGCACTTAATAATCCTTCATAAATATTTACTAATGGCTCTGTTCTAGGATTATCTGCTGTAAAGACTACATGGTCTGATTTAGTTAGAGCAATCCTTCCTAATTCTGGTCTCATACTAGAATCACGATTTCCTCCACTATGCCCTACAACTGTAATAATCTTCCCATGTGGAATTTGTGCTAAAGAATCTAATACATTTTCTAATCCATCCGGAGTATGAGCAAAGTCCACGATTACTTGAAAATCTTGTCCTTTATCAACAGATTGCATGCGACCTGCTACACCTTGGAAAGCTTTTACTTTTTTCAATATTTCTTCCATCGGAACTCCATAAACAAACGCTACTGCAATTGCAGACAACATATTATAAACATTGAAAATTCCTAGTAATGGCATATCTACTAAGTAACGTTCATCATTTTGAATTACTAGTTCGAAGATTGTATGTCCATTTTCTGTACGAATATTTTCAGCTTTGAAGTCAGCTTCCTCATTAATTCCATAACTAATTACTTGAACAGGAGTAGAATACTCAAACATTTGAAACTGTTCATCATCCGCATTTAAAATCGCTACTTTTGGTTTAGAATTTTCTCCAACATAGTTTCCTAATTGAGAAAATAATAAACTTTTAGCATGCGCATATTGTTCCATTGTTTTGTGTAAATCTAGATGTTCATGTGTTAAATTCGTAAAGACTACACAATCATAATCTAATCCCCAAATGCGACCTAATTGTAAAGCATGAGAGGAAACTTCCATCAAACAAGTTTCTCCACCAATCTCTTTTAGTTCTTGGAAAGTTTCATGCAATGTTAAAATTTCAGGCGTCGTATTGTGAGTTGGAATGATTTTCGAACCAATTTTTCGATAAATTGTTCCAATTAATGCAGTCGGTTTATCTGTCTTTTCTAGCAATGCATCAATCATATGAGTGACTGTCGTTTTACCATTAGTTCCTGTAACACCAATCATTTGTAAAGATTGAGTTGGATATCCATAAAAATGATTTGCCAACAAAGCCATCACTCTTGTCACATCTTTAACATAAATTACTGGAGTATCCCCTACTTGATCTTTGATAGATTTACTAGCTACAAAGGCAACGGCACCTTTTTCTTTCGCAGCAGCAGCAAAGCGATGCCCATCTACTGTAACTCCATCAATACAGAAAAATAATGTATTTGGACGAACTTTTCTTGAATCTTGTGCTAAAAAATCAATTGTTACACCTGATAAATTACCTTCAATCTTTTTGAGATAAATTAATTGAGCTAATTCTGTAGCTAACATTTCTAAATTCCTCCTTTTTATTGCGTTAATCGACTATAATCTAACGCACGTTTCATCATTGGATTAAAAATCTCTTTAATTAAAGCACTACCTCCAGCTCCATAAGGGTTATTTTGAGGTTGCTTCAATGTAATATATAAAATATATTTTGGATCACTTGCAGGCGCAAATCCAACTACAGAATAAATATAATTACTTCCATACGAGTAATAAGTTCCTGTTTCAGGATTTACTAATTCGGCAGTTCCTGTTTTCGCAGCTATTTCCTCACCTTCAATATCAAACCCATTAGATGTTCCATCTTTCATAGTAGTTGCTTGACGTAAATATTCTAGAGTTTTTTTAGCTGTTTCCGGTTTAATTACTTGCCCTAAAGAATTTTCAGAAAAATTAACTGTAGTATTTGTTGCTGGTCTAAACTCATGATCCACAATTCTTAATTTTTTCATTTCTCCTTGATTCGCAATTGCTGTAAAAGCTTGTACCATTTGAAAAGCTGTTACAGAAATCCCTTGTCCAAAACCAGTCGACAATTGTTGTAAATAAGAATTATATGTATTCAATCCAGTAGCTTCATTTAAAAATCCTGATTGCGTACTTTGACCAAATCCAAATAAATCTAAATATTGCTTCCATTTTTCTACTCCAATTTTTTGAACTACATGAACAAAAGCAACGTTACTTGAGTGAGCTAAACCTTCTAAATAAGTGATTCTCCCCCAACCGACTTTATTATAGTCACGAACTAAATCTTTAAAAATCTGGATTTTACCAGATTCATACTTTTCATTAGGGTCAAAAACTCCTTCATTAATAGCAGCAGCAAGAGCTAACACTTTCATAGTAGAACCTGGTTCATAAGCTTCATCCATTAATAGATTATTCCACATTGTACTAATGCCTTCTTTTGTTGTGCCATTAAACGTTGGTCTCTGAGTTGCAGCTACTATATTACCTGTCTTTGGATCCACTAACATTGCTGTTAATTGATTTGGTAAATACTTTTCAGTAACTTGCGAAACTAAAGATTCTAAATACGTTTGCATTTTTTTATCTAAAGTTAAATACAAATCATTCCCATCTTTAGGTTGCTCCGTAATTTTTTCACTTCCTGGAATAACATATCCATTACCATCTAATCGAGATACAAGTTCACCTGGTTTTCCTGTTAGCGTAGCATTATATAATGCTTCAATCCCCATTTTACCAACCAATTGTTCAACTGGTTTCCCATCAACTTGTTGTTCTTCTACATCTGTATATCCAATTAAATGAGATGCGAAAATTCCATTTGGATAATAACGCGAAAGATTTTCCGTAAATTTAATACCAGGAAGTTCTTCCTTTTCAATTTTTTCTTTTGTTTCAACGGAAAGATTTTTTCCCGCATTCCCAAATTCTACTTGGGAAACATTTTTTTGAGATAAGATTTTTTCAATTTCTGCAGCCTTCATATCAATATATTTTGATAAAACTTGCGCAGTTTTCGAAAAATCTTGTACATAATCTTTTTTTCCTTTATCCCATTGATCTGTTAATACAGCAAACAAAGAATAATTCGTTGCATCTACAGCAATTGGACTACCACTTGCATCATAAATATTTCCACGTTTAGCCTTCAATAGTGTTGTATGCGTTAATTTCTTATCTAATTCATCTCTTAAATTAACACCATGACTTTGTCCCAGCACCATTATTTTAAAGAAGTGAAAAGAAAAAATGAGAAATAGGAAGAATGCGATTGCCATCAAGCAACGTATCGCAA
>CALATC010000057.1 GCA_937891475.1 uncultured Granulicatella sp.
CACAAGTAATGGTAATTTGATAGAAGTCTTTCACAATTTGTTGTCCTAATTGAACGCTGGCTAAACTTTCTGGAGAATTTCCGCTACGTGCAAATGATACTAAAATAGTA
Source organism: uncultured Granulicatella sp. (assembly GCA_937891475.1). The sequence goes on from CALATC010000057.1 coordinate 111, forward strand.
GGGATTTCTGCTTTGAAATAATCTAGAGGATTACTTACTAAGTTAGTTGTTCCTACAGATTGGAATTCAAAACGATCCTCACGTCCATGACGTTTTAAATAAGGTAAAATTGTATCTCCTACATATTGAGATGTACCTGCACCGGTAAAAATAACACGATAGTGATCATGTGGTAATGACTTTAAGAATGCTTGAATACGGTTTAAGTTTTCTGAATAATAATCAAATGCTTCCTGCCATAATTCTGGTTGTTGGCGAATTTCACGAGTTGTGATTTCTGCTGTTAGTGCTTCTAGTTGTTCTTTTGAAAATTGAAACATTTCAAAACCTCCCATTTTTGATTTATTTATGTGAATTTCTATGGTAACGAACTTTATAGAAGAATTGGTCACTTCTTGCAACACTGATTGTAAATTCGATGACATGATTTTCGTTATTTACACTAATTCTTTTTAAGCGTAGACAAGCAGCATGCATCGGTGTTTCCAAGATAGGGGCCTCATCTTTTGTAAGAATACTCGCTGAAAATTCCTCATCTGCATAAATGATTTTTTGTTGAAAATCATCTGAGAAAACTTCATACAAGGAACGATTTTGTAATTGTTCTTGTGTGAGATTAGGGAATAGTCTAGCGGGTAAGAAGGTAGTTTCCTTCATCATTGGTACGCCATCTGCAAAACGAATTCGTTTGAGTCGATAAATATATTCACCAGTTTCAATTCCTAATTGCTGAGCAATATAGCTATCGGCTTTGTAGTAATGAAATGCAGTAATACTGGTTGAAGGAGTTCTGCCTAATTCTTTCATTTGTTCCGTAAAACTATAGCCTTCTAGTAAATTTTGACGTTCTTTCCATTGGCTAGAAATAAAAGTGCCTTTTCCATGGCGTTTGTAAATGTAGCCTAAGGATTCTAATTCTTTTAAGGCTGTGCGGACAGTCGTGCGACTTACACCATATTCTTTACAAATTTCTCGTTCGGACAACATTTTTTGGTGTACTTGTCCATGTGTTGTAATATATTCGATAAGATCTAAACTTAATTTAGAATAAAGTGGCACTTGTTCTGTTTCTACCATTGGATTTCCCTCCTTTCTAAAACATTAACGTCTACTGGTCATTACCAGTTATTGTTATTTTAAGTTTAAAAAACTCATAAGTCAAGAATTCTATCAAAAAAACTATTCTAAGCGAGAATTTTCCTTTCTTAGAAATAGTTTAAAAGAGAGTAGGCAATCTATAGCAAAAAGTGATGAGTGGTTTGTATTATTTTGAATAGGAGAAGATGATGCAAAACTTGACGAGCTTCTTAGAAAAAAAGTACAATAAAGGGTACAAAAGAGAGGGGTATCATTGTGGATAAAGTGTTCAATTATAAAAGTTGTTTCGATATTATCGGTCCTATTATGATTGGACCATCAAGTTCTCATACAGCAGGAGCGCTTGCGATTGGAAGATGCGCTAGACAATTGTTTGGTGGAACTCCCAAAAGTGTCCAATGTATTTATTATGAATCATTTGCTCAAACTCATAAAGGGCATGGCACAGATTTTGCCATTATTAGTGGAGTTCTGGGCTTTGAAACAGATGATGAACGTGTTCCACAAGCGGTGGAGATTGCTACGAAACAAGGCGTTTCCATTGAATTTATCGAAAGAGATGAACCAAGTCCAGTCGCTCATGCGAATACGGCGGATTTAACGTTGATGTCTGCAACAAGACGAGTCCGTTTAATCGGGACTTCTATTGGTGGAGGAACTGTGGAAATCAAATATGTGGAAGTAGATGGATTTATCTCCAATTTTTCAGGACCATTACCGATTATTTTAGAAATTCTTCCAATTGAAGAAAATTCAATAGTGAAACCTCTATTAGAAGAATTTGGTGTTTCGATTGGGAAACAAAAAGAATTAAAGGAAGGTTCATCGCGCTTTATTAGTTATGAATTGAATGGATTAATTTCTCCAACTCTTCAAGAAAAATTACAATTCATTCAACAAGAAAAAACAATCTATGTCTTTACATAAAATAAGAAAGGAATTTCGTGATGTTTGTTAGCATACAGGAATTAGTCGCATTAGCAACTAGCCAAAATAAATCTATTTCTGAAGTAATGATTGAACAAGAAATGGAAATGACCCAACAAAGTCGAGAATTTATTTGGGCGAAGATGGAAAAAAATCTTCAAACAATGAAAAATGCGGTAGAAAGAAGTGTACAGGGTCAAGGTGTATTCTCTCCAACAGGACTAACCGGTGGCGATGCTGTAAAAATGAAAAAATATCGCGAAAAGGGAAAAACTTTATCTGGAGATAATATTTTAGCAGGAGTGCAGTACGCTCTAGGAACAAATGAAGTGAATGCAGCAATGGGAATTGTGTGTGCGACACCAACTGCGGGAGCAAGTGGGACATTACCAGGCGTTATATTTTCCATTGCAGATAGCATGGACTTAACTCAAGAACAGCAAGTGAGATTCTTGTTCACTGCTTCAGCATTCGGAATGGTCGTTGCCAATAATGCGATGATTTCGGGCGCTATGGGTGGTTGCCAAGCAGAAGTGGGAAGTGCTAGTGCGATGTCTGCAGCAGCAGCTGTTGAAGCTGCTGGAGGGACGCCGCAACAATGTTCAGAAGCTTTTTCGATTGCATTAGGGAATTTGCTAGGATTAGTGTGTGACCCTGTTGCCGGATTAGTAGAAATCCCATGTGTGAAGAGAAATGCGATTGGAGCAGGAAATGCATTGATTGCGGCTGATATGGCGTTAGCAGGAATTACAAATGTCATTCCAGCAGATGAAACGATTGAAGCAATGCGTTCTATCGGTAGAAGAATGCCAAGTGAATTAAGAGAAACAGGATTAGGCGGAACCGCCGGTACTCGAACAGGACTAGCGATAAAAATGAAAATTTTCGGGCAAGATGTTTCGCTAGAAAAAGAGGAGGAATAATGATGGCAAAAGAAATCGCAACATTTGCAGGAGGCTGCTTCTGGTGTATGATTAAACCATTTGATACACAACCAGGAATTGAATCTGTCATTGCAGGTTATACAGGGGGACATAAGGAAAATCCTACTTATAAAGAAGTTTGTTCAGGAAAAACAGGACATACAGAAGCTGTACAAATTACCTTTGATCCAGAAATCTTCTCTTATGAACAATTAGTGGAAGTCTATTGGCAACAAACAGACCCAACAGATGCGATGGGACAATTTGTAGATA
>CALATC010000058.1 GCA_937891475.1 uncultured Granulicatella sp.
ATAAGAATATCGATTTGTAGTTATTTTGAAAGTAGTCTTATAAGTGAGTAATTAGGAGTAGAATATGACAACTCTATTTTTTTGTAGAGTAGCTTTTGTAGCTTTTATGTGAAAAATCAATTGACTTTATAATTATTTATCGTCCTTTTTAACCATATTTTTCACACCTTCGATAGCTCCTTCAACAGCATCTTTGGCATCTTCAGCAACTTCTTTCACTTTTGAGACTGCTTTTTCCGCAGCACCCTCTTTTTCTATTTTTTTATCACCAGTTAATTTTCCGACACCTTCTTTAATAGCGCCTTTAGCTTGGTTAAGTTTTTCTTCTACTGACATAGTATGTTCCTCCATTTCGAAATATTGAAAACTATTCTTTTTTCCCTAAGAAAAATGACACTACCGCAACCACAATGACTGCTCCTAGAATTGATGGAACTAATGCCATTCCAGCTAGGCTAGGCCCCCACGAACCGAACAGTGACTGGCCGACAGATGAACCAACTAAACCGGCTACGATATTAGCAATAATTCCCATGGAACTTCCTTTTTTAGTGATTCCACCTGCAATAAGACCGATAACGCCTCCTACAATAATAGACCAAAGCATAATATGATTCTCCTTTCTAAATTGAGAAGAAATATTCAGATAGCTAAACTATATTTCAACGATTAGAATTAATTTAAAATGTCGTTTTTTTCAAAAGTTTATCAAAAATATTTCTTAAGCTTGATTTAACTATACGCCTATAATTACTTAAAGTCAAATAGAATGTTTGCGCTTACAAAAATAGACATGAAAACCATCGTAGATTCTTGCAATCGTCTGAGTGGGGTTACAATTTCGCTTATCTCATATTTTTTGTTAAAAAATCTACACATACCTCTACTATTATGAGGATTTGCTCTAAATGGATTGATTTATGAATAAATAGTTTGATTAAACTGGTACATTCATATGATTAATCAGCATTTTAGGCACAAAAGAAAATAGCCCTAAGACGTTAAAGTGACGAAAGTAAAAATAAAATGTATAATTGAAACATGTAAACCCTTACACGGTTTTCTTTAAATCGTAAGTATCTAACAAAATAGGATAAATAATACACCAAACACTGTATTATTTTCAGTAGGAGTTTAAAATTAATATGGAGTAGTGAATTGATTACGAATTGGAAGTAGAATATAAAACACGCCTACGTAAAGAAGTTACAATAATAATGGCCAATGATTTAGATACGTCATCAAAGAGTGAGCTTAAAAATTTGTTCCCTCAAGAACTTCTTTCCTTTCAGAAGAGGTCAAATAGTATTGAGTAACTTCTTCAAAAGTTGACTATACTAATAAAGAGGGAGTACTGTTATGGAAAAAGTTATAAAGGATGATAAACTTTATTCCTTAATTGAATTTAGGGACAAAATCTATGAGGATTTAGAATTATCAAAAAGTGACTTAACCACTTTATTGTGTGCGATGTTGATTGCATCTATTGGTTTGAATATGAATTCTATTCCAACAATCATAGGGGCAATGTTGATTTCTCCATTGATGACACCTATCCTTGGGGTCGGTTTTGCGTTAGCAATATTAGATACAAAACTTCTCAAAAAGTCGTTTAAAGTTCTTTTTATTCAAGTTGCGGTAAGTCTTTTAGCTTCTACACTTTATTTTTTACTTTCGCCCATTTCTTATGCAAGTACGGAAATTATTGCTAGAACCTCGCCAACAATTTGGGACGTTGTAATAGCATTTGTTGGTGGATTAGCCGGAATTATTGGAGCACGACAGAAAGAAGCTAATAACATTGTTCCTGGTGTCGCCATTGCAACTGCTCTTATGCCACCCGTATGTACCGTAGGTTATTCTATTGCTACAGGAAATCTAGAGTATATGATAGGGGCATCATACTTGTTCTCCATTAACTGTAGTTTTATTATGATCGCTACATATATTGGTACTAATGTGATGATGGTTAAAAATCCCTATATTAAACATAATCGAGAAGCCTCTAAGATGCGAAAAATATTGATTCTAGTCTCGCTTGTTCTTATTATTCCAAGTTTAGCTTCTGCAACTACCTTAGTTAGAGAAACGCTAATCAATGAGTCTATCAATAATTATTTATCTGATCAATTTGAAAACCATACTATTTTGAAAAAGAAATATATTAAAGAAAACAATACACTAAAGCTAACTATTTCAGGTAAGTATCTTTCAGAAGCTGAGTTACAAGGTATCATTAACAAACAAAATGAATATGGTTTGAAAAATATCTCGATTCAGGTTTCACAATTAACAAATGATAGATTAACTGAAAAAGAATTAGTCGACTACATCATTCAATATAAAAACGATGATGATCTTCAACAAATAGATAAGGATAAGAAAAAAGAATCCCCACATAAAAACAAGTAATGTGAAATACTAATTTAATAATCACAAGCAAGCATTGAAAAAGTATAGTGACTAATAGTCCATAGGAGAAAATATCGATGAAAAAAGTAATGATAATTATTAATCCAACCTCTGGAGGAGAAACAGCATTAGATTATAAAGAAAGTTTGGAGAATAAGGCTAAAGAGTATTTTGATTACATTGAAACTAAGATTACGCAAAAAGCCAAAGATGCAACTCAATTTGCTGAAAAAGCCTCTAATGAAAAATATGATGCAGTGATTGTTTTTGGTGGAGACGGTACTGTAAATGAGGTTATTTCAGGGATTGCTGAAAAAGATCACATTCCAAAACTTGGGATTATTCCTGGTGGAACTGGGAATCTAATCACAAAGCTTTTAGAAATCAACCAAGATATTGCTCAAGCTATTAAGGAACTTGACTTCAATTTTACTAAAACTATTGATGTTGGAAAGGCTAATCAAAATTATTTTGGCTATATCTTTAGTGTTGGATCTTTACCAGAAGCTATTCATAACGTTGATATTGAAGATAAAACAAAGTATGGTATATTTGCGTATGCAATCAATACGATGAAGTCCGTTGTGGAAGACAATGTATTTAATGTTCATATTGAAAGTGAAAATGGCAATTATGAAGGCGAAGCTAGTCAGGTCTTAGTTCTTCTATCTAATTACTATGC
>CALATC010000059.1 GCA_937891475.1 uncultured Granulicatella sp.
CAGCAATTAGAGAGAGAAATCGTGGCTGAAAGTTTCTCATAAGACTGAGAGAATTGAAAGACACTCTGGAGGAGAATAATGCAAAGTTATTCCGGCAAAATAGCCGTTATTTAGTAGAGGAATAGAGGAAACTCTGTTCAAATTTAGGTGGTACCACGAAATAATCGTCCTGACTCATTGAGTCAGGATTTTTTTTACACATTTTTTATACATAGAAAGTAGGGATATAATGATTCAAAAACCAAAAGGAACAGCCGATTTATTACCAGAGGAAATAAAGATTTGGCATTATATTGAAGAAACAGCTCGCATTATTTTAGGTGATTATCAATTTGAAGAAATGCGTACACCAATGTTTGAAAGCTATGAATTATTTAGCCGAGGTGTAGGTGATACTTCAGATATTGTTTCAAAAGAAATGTATGATTTTTATGACAAGGGTGACCGTCATATTACATTACGTCCAGAAGGAACTGCAGCTATCGTTCGTGCTTATGTAGAAAATAAATTATTTGGTCCAGAACATAAGAAACCTTATAAAGTATATTATATGGCACCAATGTTCCGTTATGAACGTCCACAATCAGGTCGTTTAAGACAATTCCACCAATTAGGGGTAGAAGTATTTGGTTCAACAAATCCAGCAACAGATGTTGAGACGATTACAATGGCATGGGATTTATTAAAAGAACTTGGATTATCAAATATGCGTTTAGTGATTAATTCACTTGGTAAAACTGCTGATCGTATTGCATATCGACAAGCTTTAATTGATTATTTAGAACCATTTGCAGAGGAATTAAGTGAAGATTCTAAAAATCGTCTTCACAAAAATCCATTACGTGTACTAGATAGTAAAGATAAACGTGATATCGAGATTGTTAAAAATGCACCACGTATTTTAGAATTTTTATCTGATGAAGCACGTACTCACTTTGAAAAAGTACAACAATATTTAACAGCCTTAGAAATTCCATTTGAAATTGATGAAACAATGGTTCGTGGATTAGATTATTATCAAGATACGATTTTTGAAATTATGACGGATTCAAAATCATTTGGTGCTAAAACTACAATTTGTGGTGGAGGACGTTATGATGGTCTTGTTCAAGAATTAGACGGACCAGAAACACCTGGATTTGGATTTGGATTAGGAATGGAAAGACTTGTGTTATTAATGAAAGATGAACAAGTAGAAATTCCTGACTTACAAGAATTAGATGCTTATATTGTTGGTTTAGGGGAAGAAACAGAAGAGGAAGTATTAAAACTTTCTATTTCATTACGTCAACAAGGTTATTCTGTTGATCGTGATTTCTTCGGTAGAAAAGCAAAACCTCAATTTAAAAATGCTCAAAAATATGGGGCAAAAGTTGTGATTACATTAGGGGAAGAAGAGTTGGCAAGTCGTCAAGTTCCACTGAAAGTAATGAACACTGGTAAAGAAGTAAAAGTTGACTTAGCAGATGTATATGAAGATTTTGATAGTTTATTCCGCCAAGCAACAATGGATACAACAGCAATTGATGAATATTTTGGAAAATAGAAAGTAGGGATTTGTATGAAAAAGAGATCAATTTACTGTGGATTAGTCACAGAAGAATTAGTAGGAAAAGAAATTACATTACATGGTTGGGTACAAAAACGTCGTGACCATGGAGGAGTTATTTTTATCGACTTACGTGACCGTGAAGGCGTAATGCAAGTGGTATTTAACCCACAACATAACCAAGCAGCTTTTGAAATTGCAGATACCTTACGTCCAGAGTACGTTATTGAAGTAACAGGTACCGTTGCATTACGTGGAGAAGGATTAACAAATCCAAACTTAAAAACAGGATCAATGGAATTAGAAGTTCACCAAGTTGAATTATTAGCGAAAGCTAAAACTCCACCAATTTACATTGAAGATGACAAAGTAGCTTCAGATGAATTACGTATGAAATATCGTTATTTAGATATGCGTCGTAAACCTGTATTAGAAAACTTACGTTTACGCCATAAAACAACTCGTGCGATTCGTGAATATTTAGATACTGAAGGATTTATCGATGTAGAAACTCCATACTTAGCAAAATCAACTCCAGAAGGAGCTCGTGACTACTTAGTACCTTCTCGTGTACATGAAGGAAGTTTCTATGCTTTACCACAATCACCTCAAACATTTAAACAATTATTAATGGGTGGGGGATTAGACCGTTACTACCAAATAGTTCGTTGCTTCCGTGACGAAGATTTACGTGGAGACCGTCAACCTGAATTTACACAAGTCGATATTGAAACAAGTTTCTTATCAGCTGAAGAAATTCAAGAAATGATGGAAGGCTTATTGAAAAAAGTCATGAAAGATACATTAGGAGTAGAAGTAACAACTCCATTCCCTCGTTTATCATTTGCTGAAGCAATAAGCCGTTATGGTAATGATAAACCAGATACTCGTTTTGCATTAGAATTAATCGATGTAGCAGATATTGTAAAAGATTCTGACTTAAAAGTGTTCAGTACTGTTGTTGAAAATGGTGGACATGTAAAAGCCTTAAACTTAAAAGGATTAGCAGATGAATATTCTCGTAAAGATGCTGATGGCTTAGCACAATTTGTTGCTAAATATGGTGCAAAAGGATTAGCTTGGTTGAAAGTAGAAGAAGATGGACTAAAAGGACCAATCGCTAAATTCTTAGTGAACCAAGAAACAGCATTAAGAGAACGTTTAGATGCAGAAGTGGGAGATATTATTTTCTTCTGTGCGGATAAACCAAGTGTTGTAGCTCAATCATTATCTGAATTACGTTTACACTTCGGTAGAAAACATGAATTAATTGATAAAACTAAATTCAATTTCTTATGGGTTGTTGATTGGCCATTATTAGAATATGACGAAGATGCAAATCGCTATCAAGCAATGCACCATCCATTTACTCGCCCAGTTAATGAAGATTTCAATGCTTTATTAGAAAATCCAGCAGAAGCTAAAGCTCAAGCCTATGATATTGTATTAAATGGATATGAATTAGGCGGAGGATCTTTAAGAATTTATAGAAGAGACATGCAAGAAGCAATGTTTAATGTATTAGGATTCACAAAAGAATCTGCACAAGAACAATTTGGATTCTTAATGGATGCATTAGATTATGGATTCCCACCACATGGAGGAATTGCATTAGGATTAGACCGTTTAGTTATGTTATTAGCTGGCGAAGATAACATCCGTGAAGTGATTGCATTCCCTAAAAACGGTTCAGCAATGGATACAATGACACAAGCACCAAGTCCAGTATCTGAACAACAATTACAAGAATTATCATTAAAAATTCGCTAAAATCAATGAACAATGGAGAAGTCGTCAATGAAGGCTTCTCCTCTGTTCTTCATAGGGGAAAAAAGGAACGAATACTAGTGAAAAATAGCAAAGGTGTTGTGTTTAAGAGACAACAAGAAATTTTGAAACTATTACAGGAACATAGGCAATTATCTGTGGAAGAATTATCTGCTAGATTAGAAGTTTCTGAAATTACAATCCGTAGAGATTTACAACGTTTTGAAGATCAAGGACTGATTGAACGATTTTATGGTGGAGCAAAATATATTTCAGGTAAGATTGAAAAAGAAAATATTGAACAAAAACAATATAATTCCACTAAAAAAAATATTGCACGTCGAGCATCTGGTTTAGTTCGAGAACATGATATGGTCTTTATTAATTCTGGTTCTACAGCCTTTTTATTATTGAATTATTTAGCAGATGAAAATGTTACGATATTGACAAATAATGGTCGTTCTATTTTCAAAAAGGCCTCTTCAAAAGCTTCGATTGTGTTAAGTGGAGGAGAAATTTTTGAGCAAAAGAAATCTTTAGTCGGAGATTTTGCCATTAA
>CALATC010000060.1 GCA_937891475.1 uncultured Granulicatella sp.
TGTTTATTCTATAATGAAATTGAATAAAAATTAGGAGGGGTAAATATGTGTAGCATAGAAAAATTAGTATTGAGCATACAAAATGGCGATGAAGAAGAAGCCTTTGTTATTTTAGAAAACAAAGTAAAGCCTTTAATGTATAATATGTATTATCGTCATTTTTATTATTGTGTTGAATTAGAAGACTTTATTCAAGAAGCTAGTTTTTTACTCTTCTATGCAGCACAAAAATTTGATTTTCAAAAAGGTAAATCATTTCTTGCATATTATAGAAAATCTTTAAAAAACTATGCGATACAATTAGTTCGTCGTGAACATCGTGAAAGTGTTATTCCAGAGAAATATATATGTAAATATGATATATCTAATCTTAAACATCATCTTTCTGTTGAAGAAGAATTTTTATTAAGAGAAGAAATGCCTAGGTATTGGGATTCATTATCAGCATTTGAAAAAGCAGTATTTTATTTTTATACAAGTGGATATTCTTTTGAAGAAATAGCAGAAAAATCTAATAAATCTGTTGCGGCTATAAAAAGTGCTTTTCATCGTTGTCATAAAAAATTTAAACTCTTTTATGAATCAATTCATAAAGATAAAGCTTATTAAAAAGGATAAATGTATTGCAACTTTCTCCATTCTAACAAGAGGACTAATATTTATTATTAGCCTATTGTATGATATACTATATAAGGTATATTAGGTGTCGAGAATGACACGAAAAGGAGGACCGTTTGTGGTTGCATTAAGTTTAAGAGCACAAAATATTGGTATTGATTTAGGAACTGCTAATACGATTGTTTATCTTGAAAATGAAGGTATTGTGACACGTGAACCATCTGTAGTCGCAAAAAATATAGTTACGGAAGAAATTATCGCTGTCGGTCAAAATGCATTTGATATGATTGGGCGAACACCAGAAAATATTGTAGCAGTTAGACCAATGAAAGATGGTGTAATTGCAGATTATAATACAACAACAGCAATGTTAAAATATTTTGTACAATCAATTGTAGGTCGTTCTTTCTTTAAACCGATTGTAATGATATGTGTTCCAAGCGGAATTACAGATGTTGAAAAAAGAGCGGTATTAGATGCTACAAAATACGCTGGTGCTAAAGAAGCTTATGTTGTAGAGGAACCATTTGCAGCAGCTGTAGGTGCTGGATTACCTGTACAAGATCCAACAGGAAGTATGATTGTGGATATTGGTGGAGGAACGACTGATGTAGCAACAATTTCATTAGGTGGAATTGTGAATAGTCAATCTATCCGTATTGGTGGCGATGAATTAAATGAAGCTATTGTATTACATGTTCGTAAAAAATATAATTTATTAATTGGGGAAAGAACTGCTGAAGATTTAAAAATTCAATTAGGTTCTGCTTCAGTAGAAAAATCTTCTGCTTATGGAAGTATGCAAGTGCGTGGACGTGATATGGTTTCTGGCTTGCCAAGAATTATCGAAGTGGAAGCTGTGGAAATTGCAGAAGCAATGAGTGAAATTATTACGCAAATTATTGATGCCGTAAGAGATGTTCTTGAACAAACACCACCAGAAATTGCATCTGATGTGATTGATCATGGTATCGTATTAACAGGTGGTGGAGCATTGTTAAGAAATCTAGCAGAAGTTATTTCTGATTATACACAAGTTCCTGCCTTTGTGGCAAATGATCCTTTGGATTGTGTTGCGTTAGGAACTGGAAAAATTTTAGCAAATCCATTATTAATGAAAAAATAATGAAAAGGAGACTGAACAGTGAATCCAATATTTTCGAACAAGAAATTAATTGGTTGGGTTTTAGGTGGAATTGTAACACTATTATTAATTACCTTTTCACTCACTGTTGGTAGTACAATCGTTTCGCAAGGTGTCAATGATGTGACAAATATTTTAGGACGAATGCTTGCGTATCCTGCCAATAGTGTCAATGATTTTATGGAAAGTATTTCTAATTTAACAAATACTTATCAAGAAAATCAGACCTTAAAACAAAAAGTAGAAACAATCTATGAATTAGAAGTTCAATTAAATGACTTAAAAAAAGATAATGAAAAAATGAAGGAAGCGTTGAAGTTGCAAGATACTTTAAACGACTATACTTTAATTAATGCAACAGTTATTGCAAGAAATCCAGATACTTGGAGAGATATTGTTACGATTAATAAAGGGGCAAATGATGGCTTAACACCTCAAATGTCAGTTATGAGTGATAACGGATTAGTAGGTAAAGTATTAGATGTGAATCCTACAAGTGCTAGAGTTGCTTTGTTATCGAATAATGATAATACTTTAGTTCGTGTTGCTGCGATGATTCAAGGAGAAAAAGAATCCATTTATGGAACATTAACAGGATTTGACCATGAAAAAAATATTTTAATTATGAGTCAAATTCAAGCAACTCAAGAAATTAAAGTGGGAGATAAAGTTGTTACATCCGGTTTAGGAGGCGTATCTCCAAGCTCATTATATATTGGTACAGTTGAAGAAGTAGCGATGGATCGTTTTGGACTTTATAAAGAAGTTCGTATTAAACCAGCAGCTGATACAAATGATGTTCGTTATGTAACAGTGGTGAAGCGAACAAGTGAAAGTAGGACTGAATAATGCATACTTCGAAACGTATTTATTGGTTACCGATTTTGATGATTATTGCTTTCTTAATTGATGGAGTGATGATGAATCATTTTTCAGCATTTCTGATGGAATCAGGATATACTCTTGTTCCAAGAATTGTTGTTATAACGTTAGTATTATTTACTTTTATCATTGATCATTCAAGTATGTTTTGGTTTGCGATATTAGTTGGTTTTATGTACGATAGTTATTATTCTGGTATATTAGGAATTTATATGGCGATTTTTGCTCTTATTGTTCGATTGATTGGACATATTAGAGGAAAAATTAGTATTAATCCATTCACACTAGGATTAGCATTAATTTTTTTACTAACGATTACTGAAACAGGTGTTTATGTGATATTTTCATTAATTGGTATTCAGCATCTTACAGTACAACAATTTTTAGTTCAACGATTAGGAGCTAGTTTAATATTAAATATTGTTTTGTATTACTTATTGTATATTCCATTGAAAAATTTTGCATTATGGGTGCAATCAGGGATTTCTCATGAAAAGATTTCTTTACGAGCAGCTCGTAGAAATCAAGGGAATTCATATCATTATCGTTAAAATGAAGCCGGTTCATGCCGGCTTTTTGTGTACGAACGTATGTGCGAAAAAAGTAGAAGAAATAATAAAAGATATGTTATAATAACATAAAAGAAGGAGGTATAATGATGAGCAATTTTTACGATACAGCAAATCAATTAGAACGTGAACTTCGTCAATCAGAAGAGTTTACTGCAGTAAAAGAGGCTTTTGAAGCAGTACAACAATCTGAAGAAGCAAAAGCTTTATTTGAAGAGTTCCGTGAAATGAATGCAAAATTCCTACAAAAACAAGTGAATGGTGAAGAATTGACTGAAGAAGATTCAACT
>CALATC010000061.1 GCA_937891475.1 uncultured Granulicatella sp.
GAGTGTGCCTATCAACAGTGTTATTGGGGAACCTAATATGAGACTGTTTAGAGCACCGATACTGGAGTTTTCAGAAATAGATATTCTCCCTACATTTTCATTGTTAGAATCCGCTAAATACTTTCCTTATCGAATATTGAAAAGCGACATTCTTAATAAGAAGAATGGTCGCGAGTGGGCAAAACTAATACGAGAAAATTTTGATGAACGGTTATTACCAGAACTAAGAGAAATTGCAAAAGTCTACGATAGAGATTGTAAAACTAATTATTATCTTAATCAGTCAAAAATTAGTGAAATTAAGTTGTTAGTAAAAAATAATTCTTTAATTGAGGAATTGGATTTAGTCTTTGTATACAATGATACTTTATATATTTATGATTTAAAAAATTATGGACTTGCTAGGAACATAAAGCAATGTAAAAGTATAGTTAATTCACACATATATAAAGAGCTTGCAAAATTAAATAAATTAAAATCAAACATATTATCGAATAAATCAGTGTTTGAGAGAGAGTTTGGTCAATTTAAAACTATAGAAATTGGTGTTGTCACAGTGAATACTACACCTTATAAATATTTTAAAAGTGGTAGAGTGCATTCTATTCCAGAGCTTAGGAAAAATCCTAATCTGCTTATAGAATAAATAACTTTAGCTGATATGGTAATTTATAGACAAGTAAGAAAATTCCTTTTGAAATATTGTATGATTTATAAAAAAATTAGTCACTTTTCCGAGAGCCTAGGTTCTCTTTTTTTCGTTCTATAATTTATAGGGTTGATGGAGAAAATCCACCAACCCTATTTTAGTGTATACAAAAAGGGCTTCATCCCTTATATTAAAAGCGTCCAAACTATTTAAGAGGAGATGAAAACCCTATGACAAATATACATGATATTGTACTACAAATCAAAGATAAAAATGTAATCTGGGAAGATAAAGCGGAGGAAGTGTATTTTAAAAAGAAAAAAAGCCTGTTTTTCTTCGCTACCTATACCTATTGCCCAGATGCTTGTCCTAACTGTGGTTGTGTAAATCGTGATTTTTCTATTGTTAAAAATGGTACTCGTACTTCTCGAATTACGCTTAATTCGGTTTCAGGATTACCTGCTTTTCTTAAATTAAGAAAACAGCGTTTCTTCTGCCGTGAATGCTCTCATAGTTTTACTGCTGATACAACTAGTATCGTTGACCTTAATGCTTTTATTTCTAAAAATGTAAAAAATGAAATTAAAGTCAAAGCTTGCGAAACAGTTTCTGAATCCCATATCGCTAAAGAAATAAACGTCTCCGTTCATACTGTTCGTAGAGTCGTTAATGAAACTGCTGAATCTCTTAGAATTAAATCTTTAAATGAGTTATCTGAACATATGTGTTGGGATGGATTTAAGTCTGTAGCTTCTGCTGAAGCTAGTATGAGTTTTACTTATTGTACACTCTTTTTTTTGATTTCAAATACTTTATACTCAACATCTTCTGTATTAGAAGTCAGAGCGACTTCTAATACTACTGATACTATGCAAAGTCATTACTTGTTTTATGGAAGGGAATAACGGTTTGATGTAGAGTATGTAAAGCGTAAATGACTTTGTCTATAGTAGCTGAGAGGACGGCAGCAAACCTATGGTTTCCTGTCAGAAAACTATTTACTAAAGCACTACTTTGCGATATAGTGAGCAATAATGCTAAAAAAAGGAGAAATGAAAAATGCTGAGCTTACTAAAATTATTCCAATCGATTCCAAAGAAAATTCTTTTGCTTATTGTTATTGGAATGAGTATTACGGCATTGGATGGGATTGTGATTCCGTATTTTATTTCCAATTTAATCGAAGTTGGAACTTCTAAAAATGTTTCGGATTTAGTACTTATTTCGATTGTTGGGATATTAGGGTATGGTTTTGTTCGTTTTGGAGTGTTTATTTGGGATGAATTTCAACAACGACTATTAAAATTATTATCGATTCAAACGAAGGAAAAACTGATTACGAATTATTATGAAGGGGACTTCGAACAAAGTGAAGTAGAGTCCATTCTACTAACGGAGTGGAATGTGATTCAACAACAAGGAATTGTTTCGTTTATTAGTTTTGTATATTGTCTGACTTTTTCGTTTGTTACTTTTATTTATATCACTATTTTAGATTTGAAAATGACGATTATTTTCTTAGCTTTTGCGATTTTACCTTTGTTAATTCCGCATTTGTTTACGAAGAAAATTAAAGTGAAGGCGCAAGAGTGGTCGCAGAATAATCAACAATATATTGCACGACAACATGAGTTCATTGATTATAAGCGTGTGATTAAAAATTTTCGAGTAGAATCGATTGCCATTTCGAATTTAGGTAGTAAAATTCGTGCTACTGAAGAAGATTATTATCAGATGAATCATTTGCGTTTTCTTTCAAAAATATTAGCGAATTTAGTATCCGGAATTAGTTCTTTTCTTCCGTTGGCAATTGGTGTTTATTTCTCTATTCAGGGCGATTTGAAATTATCCGTTGTCATGGCAATTTATTTGGCAAGCGATCGTATTATTAGTCCATTATTAAATGCGATGGATTATTATCAAAAAATAAATACAACAATTCCAATGGTTCAACGAATGAACAAATATTTGGAATTTGAACCGATGGAGGAGGAACAAGTACTTGTCACAGATGTTTTTCCGATTCAATTAACGAATATTCATTTAAAAGTAAAAGAACATACGATTTTGAATGAGTTACACTTTATGATGAATAAAGGCGACCGAATTTTATTGATGGGGTCTTCAGGAAGTGGAAAAACAACTTTATTAGATTGTATTTATGGAGATATCCATCCACAAGTTGGGAAAATAAGATTTGCAGGAGTCGAAGTATCCGAAACGAATAATACGTTTCAAAAAGTTAAGATTGGTTATTTTATGCAAGAGACTAATATTTTCATGAATTCATTAGCGTTTAACCTAACACTTGGTGAAGAGTATTCTGAAGAACAAATGAAAAATGTTTTAAATGAAGTTCATTTGTCTTATTTACTAGAACGATATGATTTAATGGATGAAACGGTAAATTTAGTTGACAATTTATCAGGGGGAGAAAAAGCTCGATTATGCTTAGCACGATTACTACTTCGTTCTTATGAAATGTTATTAATCGATGAATTTTCTTCTGCAGTGGATGAAGAAACAACCACTTTTATTCGAGACTTATTAAAAGAAAGACAAATGAGTTTCATAGAAATATCTCATCGTATGCCAAAGCATCCAGAGGACTATCATAAAATTTATGTATTGGAAGATGGGAAGTTAAGAGTAACAGAATAAAAAATAAATGGAATGAAAGCTTATTTCTTCCATAATCATTAAAAAGGACACTTAGGTGTCTTTTTTTGTTCATTACACTACATTTTCAAAAATTTTCAAACAAAATAATTGAATTATAAAAGCTAAAAATAGTATGATAGTTAAAACATTCTTTATTAAAAAGTGAAGAGTATTTTCAGGAGGACGTACATGAATCAATATACGAAATATATTTTAAAACGGATTTTCTACATGATTATTACATTGTTTTTAATTGCGACAATCACGTTTTTCTTAATGAAATTATTACCAGGTTCGCCTTATGCGAATGAAGAGAATTTAACAGATGCTCAATTACAAATTATGAATGCAAAATATGGCTTGGATAAACCTGTTTGGATGCAATATTTAATTTATTTAGGCGGTTTAGTCCGTTTAGATTTAGGAATGTCATTCCAATATAATTCAACGGTTTTAAATTTATTATCTAGTCGTGTAGGCCCATCGTTTCAAATTGGTTTACAAGCATTGATTTTCGGTATGGGAATGGGAACCTTGCTTGGATTAGTGGCAGCGATGAAACAAAATACAATTGTAGATACTGGAGCAACTTTCTTTGCGATTATTGGACGTTCAGTGCCAAGTTTCGTATTTGCGGTTGTTTTACAATTAGTGTTCGGTGTTATTTTTCCGATTTTACCAATTGCATTATGGAATCAAGGATTTATTTCTTCGATTTTACCAACTTTAGCATTATCGATTTCTCCAGTAGCGGATTCTGCTCGTTTTATTCGTACGGAAATGGTCGAAGTGTTACAGTCTGATTATATGGAATTAGCACGTGCAAAAGGATTGAGCCGTATGGAAGTAGTCATGAAACATGGAGTGCGTAATGCATTAATTCCTTTAGTGACAATTGCAGGTCCAATGTTAGTAGGTTTAATGACAGGTTCAATGGTAATTGAAAATATTTTTGCCATTCCTGGTATTGGGGAGCAATTTGTGAAATCCATTTTAACAAATGATTATCCAACGATTATGGGTGTGACGATGATGTATTCATTTTTACTAGTTGTAACCATTTTAATTGTTGATTTACTATATGGATTCATTGATCCTAGAATTCGTTTAACACAAGGAGGAGAAGCTTCATAATGACAGAAAAAGTAGAATTCAAACGTGTGGCATCATCTTTTGAACAAGTGGAAAACATTTCACTTCCTCCTCAAAGTTTTTTACAAGATGCATGGAGACGATTGAAAAAAAATAAGGGAGCTGTTGTATCGTTAGGAATTGTAGTTCTCTTTATCATTCTTGCTTTATTAGCCCCTTTTATTAGTCCGCATGATCCATTAGAACAAAATGTTCAATTTGCGAATTTACCAGCTAAAATTCCTGGTATTTTTAAAGGAATGAGAGCGGGAGTAGATGCGTATGCTCAAGCAGGAGTTCCTGAAGGGACTTATTACTATTTAGGAACAGATGGTTTAGGACGAGATTTATTATCTCGAATTTTATATGGAACAAGATTATCATTATTAATTGCCTTTGCTGCAGCAATGTTTGATTTAACAGTAGGGGTATTGTATGGCTTGATTTCTGGTTGGTTTGGTGGTCGTGTAGATACAGTAATGCAACGTGTTTTAGAAATTATGACTGCAATTCCAAACTTAGTTATTTTAGTGTTAATGTTGTTATTTTTACAACCAGGTGTCGGTACGATTATTTTAGCCATTGGGGTTACTAGTTGGTTAACAATGGCCCGTGTTGTTCGTGCGCAAACATTAAAATTAAAAAATCTAGAATATGTGTTAGCGTCTAAATCATTAGGACAAAGTTTTTGGAAAATTGCATTGAAACATCTTTTACCAAATATTGCGGGAATTATTATTATTCAAACAATGTTTTCAATTCCTTCAGCAATTTTCTTTGAAGCCTTTTTAAGTTTCTTAGGAATTGGGGTTCCAGTACCAAATGCCTCATTAGGTTCGCTTATTAATGATGGCTATAAAACATTTAGATTTTTACCACATTTAATGTGGTTCCCAGCAACTGTATTATGTATTTTAATGATTAGTTTTAATTTATTAGCAGATGGATTAAGAGATGCCTTTGATCCAAAAATGAAAGAATAGGAGAAATGTATGAGTGAAACAATTTTAAGTGTAAAAAATTTACAAGTATCCTTTCAAACATTTGATGGAAAAGTTCAAGCGGTTCGAGGGATAGATTTTGACTTGAAAAAAGGAGAAACTTTAGCGATTGTTGGTGAGTCTGGTTCAGGGAAATCTGTTACGACTAGATCCATTATGCAATTATTATCTGCCAATGCTTTAATTGAAAATGGAGAAATTATTTTCGAACAAGAAAATATTTTAGAAAAATCAGAATCTGAAATGCAACAAATTCGTGGAAAGAAAATTGCGATGATTTTCCAAGACCCAATGACGTCTTTAGATCCAACGATGAAAGTTGGCATGCAAGTGGCGGAATCAATGATCAAGCATTTAAAATTATCGAAAAAAGAAGCCTTGCAACAAGCTATTCAATTATTAGAACAAGTCGGAATTCCAAATGCGGAAAAAAGAGTGAATGATTATCCGCATCAATTTTCTGGTGGGCAAAGACAAAGAATCGTTATTGCGATTGCATTAGCATGTAATCCAGATATTTTAATTGCGGACGAACCAACGACTGCATTGGATGTAACGATTCAAGCACAAATTTTAGAATTATTAAAAGAAATTCAACAAAAGCATGGCACTTCTATTATTTTTATTACGCATGATTTAGGTGTTGTAGCTAATGTTGCAGATAGAGTGGCTGTAATGTATGCTGGGAAGATTGTAGAATATGGACTAGTCGATGAAATTTTTTACAATCCAAGACATCCATATACATGGGGATTATTATGCTCGATGCCTTCTTTAGAAGAGGAAGGATCCTTATATACGATTCCTGGAACACCACCAGATTTATTAAATCCTCCAAAAGGAGATGCATTTGCTCTAAGAAGCGATTATGCATTAGATATTGATTTTGAAGAAATGCCACCAATGTTTGCTGTATCAAAAACACATGCTGCAGCAACATGGTTATTAGATGAACGTGCTCCAAAAGTAGAGCCGCCGGAAGAAATTCAAAAACGCTGGGCACAATTTGAAAGTAGGAGAGTGACAAATGAGTAAACGTAAATTAGTCGAAGTTAAAGGCTTAAAGTGTTACTTTGGTGCTTCTTCGAAACAAGTTGTAAAAGCAGTTGATGATATTAGTTTTGAAATTTTTGAAGGTGAGACTTTTGGCCTTGTAGGAGAATCCGGTTCAGGAAAGTCTACGACAGGTCGTTCGATTTTACGATTAAATGATGCAACAGACGGACAAATTTTATTTGATGGAAAAGAAATTCCAACAAAAACAAAAGACTTGAAAGATTTTAGAAAACAGGCACAAATGATTTTCCAAGATCCGTATGCTTCTTTAAATGGAAGAATGAAAGTTAGAGATATTATTGCTGAAGGAATGGATATCCATGGTATCGTTAAAACTCGTGCAGAAAGAGATGCAAAAGTAAACGAATTGTTGAAAATGGTAGGATTGAATCCAGAACATGCGAATCGTTATCCGCATGAATTTTCTGGCGGACAACGTCAAAGAATCGGGATTGCAAGAGCTCTAGCAGTAAATCCACGCTTTATCGTTTGTGATGAGCCAATTTCAGCACTAGATGTATCGATTCAAGCTCAAATCGTGAATTTACTAAAAAAATTACAAAAAGAGCAACAATTAACGTATTTATTTATTGCGCATGATTTATCAATGGTTAAATATATTAGTGACCGAATTGCAGTAATGTATCAAGGGAAAATCGTTGAGTTAGGAACTGCTGATGCTGTTTATCATCAACCATTCCATCCGTATACGAAGAGTCTATTATCAGCAATTCCTTTACCAGATCCTCAGTATGAAAGAAATCGTAAAAGAGTGATTTATCAACCAACTGTTCAAAATGAACCAGAAGAAATGTTTGAAATTACTCCAGGACATTTTGTACTAACTACGAAAGAGCAAGCTGAAATTTGGAAAAATAGTTTATCATAGTACTATATAAAATAAAGTGCTTTCAAAAGAAATGATAGACAATAATGATAAATTTGAGTAAAATAGAGGTACACTGATTAGGAGTGTAGGGAGAAATCGCTTAGACAAGGAGGACTACAAATGTCAGAGCAAGAAGTATTAGACAAGGTAATTCAATTAATTTCGGAACGTTTTAGTGTCGATGTATTAAAAATTACAAAAGATACAACATTCCAAGAAGACTTAGGTGCTGATTCATTAGATGTTGTTGAATTAGTCATGGAATTAGAAGATGCATTCGGAATTCAGATTTCTGATGAAGATGCGGAACAAATTGTTACAATTGGAGATGCTGTGAACTATATTGTTAGTCAACAAGCATAAGAAAAAAACGAGCCTAAGCTCGTTTTTTTGTTTATAAAAATTGATTATAACTATAAAAGGTTATAATTATAACATATAGATATGGAAAGTTCATTAAAAATAGATGAAAAAAACATTAAAAAAACGAAATAAATGTTGAAATGCATCATAAACGGTGTTAGTATCGAAACATTCATTAGTTTTTTTAACTTAGGAGGGATAATATGAATAACAAGAAATTATATACAGGATTTCTTAGCGTTACTGCTGCATTAGCATTAGCGGCATGTGGTAACAAACAACAATCTTCTTCATCATTACAAGCACCTGTTGAAGATGGATTTAAAACAGAAGTGGTAAACGAAGGTACGCCAATTAGTGGTGGGACACTAAATATGGCACAAGTATCTAACTCACCATTCAAAGGCTTGTTCAACCCAATTCTATTCTTAGATTCTGGGGATGGTTCAGTAGTCAACATGGCTTTCTCAAACTTATTTGACTATGATGCAAACCAAAAAATTGATAACAGCAAAGGGATGGCTGATTACAAGTTAGATGTTGAAAACAAAACATTTACAATTCACTTGAAAAAAGGCGATTATAAATGGTCAGACGGAGAACCTTTAACAATTGATGACTATATCTTCACATATGAAGCAATTAGTCGTCCAGACTATGAAGGTGTTCGTTTCTCTGAAGATATTTTAAATGTTGAAGGGGTACAAGAATTCCATGAAGGAAAAGCATCATCAATTTCTGGTTTAGAAAAAATTGATGATCAAACTGTTAAACTTCACTTAAAAGAAGTTTATCCAGCATTAGAGTTTGGTGGAGAAGCTATCAATACTTTAATGATTCCAAAACATATTTATAAAGATATGACTTATCAAGAAATGATTACTTCAGATTACTCTCGTACAAAAGTAGTTGGTAGCGGACCATTCGTTATCAAAAACATCGTACCTGGTGAATCTGTAAGCTTCGAGAAAAACCCTTATTACTATAAAGGTCAACCAAAAATTGACGTGAAATTAGATGTTGTAAGTAGTGAACAAATCGTTTCAGAATTAAAAGCAGGTCACTATGACTATGTAAGTGGTATGCCTTCTGATCAATATGAAACATTTAAAGATTTAGATAACATTTCATTATTAGGATTAATGACTAACTCAATCAGCTATACTGGTTTCAATGTTGGACATTGGGATGCAGCTAAAGGTGAACACGTTGTAGATCCTTCTAAGAAAATGAATGATGTTGCTTTACGTAAAGCAATCGGTTATGCAATCGATAATGATACAGTTGGTAAAGATACTTACCACGGTTTATCAGTTCGTGCAAATACATTATTATCTCCATTCTTCAAAGATTTATATGTAGGTAAAGATGTTGTTCCTGGATTTGAATACAATCCTGAAAAAGCTAAAGAAATCTTAAAAGATGCTGGTTATAAAGACGTTGATGGCGATGGCTATGTAGAAGATAAAGAAGGTAAACCATTAACAATCACATTATTAGCAGCTAAAGGTAGTGAAACTGCTGAAGCAGTATTACAACAATATATCGCTTGGTGGAAAGAAGTTGGATTAAATGTACAATTATTAACTGGTCGTACATTAGACTTCCAAACTTATGCTGAAAAATTACAAAAATATGCTGATGACTTCGATATGTGGACAGGTGGATTTACAATTGGTTATAACCCATCTCCAGATGGATTATATGGACCTAAAGCTGCGTTCAACTTTGGTCACTTTGTAGAACCTAAACATACAGCATTATTAGAACGTATTTCTTCTAATGAAACATTCGACGAAAAAGTTAAAAAACAATTATTCTTAGAATGGCAACAATACGTTCAAGAAAACCCATTTGCAATTCCTCGTTTCAATACATTTGAATTAACAGCCGTTAATAAACGTGTTAAGAAAATTAATATCACTCCAGATAAAGGAACTGGATGGGAAGAAGTTGAGTTAGTAGCTGATAAAGGTGTAGCTGCTAAATAATCTTCATCTTGAATGAATTTAATCGTATGTAAAGCAAACATCCCGAAAGGGATGTTTGTTTTTTTATACATTTTTATTGTAGCAGCGAATTTTTTCGCTGTTTTTTTCGTATATAAAGATTGGAGGTGGGTTATGGAAAATCAAGGGAGAATTCAAGTAAGATTTCAGTCAAAAAGAGATTCAGAATTAGAAGGGACGAGTGAGGTGTTGCCTGGCTTTCATAAAGAAAAAGGAAAATTTACTTGCAATCGTTGTGGGAATCAAAATAGAGAAGATTTTGCAGTAGGCCCTTGTATTATATGCAATAAAAAGTGTCATTATTGTTTAAAATGCTTGAATATGGGGAAAGTTAAAGAATGTTGTGTACTAGTTGCTATTGAGGAGAAAACTCCGGCATTTTCACCACATTCTGTTCAGTTATATTATAAACATACGATGTCTAAAGAACAGGAAAAACTTTCGCAAGAATTAGTAAAAGTAACGGATAAGGAGCATTTAGTATGGGCTGTAACTGGAGCAGGGAAAACGGAGATGATTTTTGAATTAATACGAACTGTATTAGAAAAGGGAGGAAGAGTTGGTTTAGCAGCTCCAAGAATAGATGTTTGTAACGAATTAGCTCCCAGAATTAAAGAAGCCTTTCCTTTAGAAGAAGTAATTGTTTTACATGGATTAACAGATGTCGCGTATAAAAGAACACCAATTACCATTGCAACGACTCATCAAATGCTACGATTTTATCATGCATTTGATGTACTTATTGTAGATGAAGTGGATGCTTTTCCTTATTCCAATAGTGAGATGTTACAATTTGCCGTTCATCGTGCGGTTAAACCAACGGGAAGATTAGTCTTTATGACAGCAACACCTTCTAAGTTAGAATTGTACAACATTCAACATCAGCAATTATCTTATTCTTTATTACCGGCAAGATTTCATAAGCATCCCCTTGTTGTTCCTCTATTTAAGGAATTAAGAAATTGGGATAGAGCTTTAGAAAAGAAAAAAATTCCGCAAGAGTTGTTTCTCTGGATGAAGAAGCGACTCGATAAAAAAATTCCGTTTTTAGTATTTATATCAACGATTAGGCAAATCCCAGTAGTGGAAGAGATGATGAGTCGAGCTTTTCCAATTGCAAGTTTCTCCAGTGTTTCCTCTCAAGAGGAACAGCGACAAGAAAGAATACAATTAATGAGAGAAGGAAAGTTAGAGTTTTTAATTACAACAACAATTCTTGAAAGAGGCGTTACTTTTTATGGCATTGATGTAGCGGTAATAGAAGCTCATGAGGAGATTTTTACAAGGGAAGTATTAGTACAAATTGCAGGAAGAGTAGGTAGAAGTGTGGATCATCCAGGGGGAGAAGTCGTCTATTTTTATGAAGGAATAAGTCGAGCAATGAAACAAGCGAAAAAAGAAATTGAATCATTAAATGAAGAAGCTAGAAAAAGAGGATTAATAGAAGGTGACTAAAATGCGTTGTGTATGGTGTAGAAATGATGTAACAGCAGATTCAGGAATTAGTTCTTTATTCCTATGGAATTCAAGACCGATTTGTCGTCAGTGTCAAAATTTATTCCACTCATTAGAAATGGAACCAATTTGTACGGGATGTGGGCGTTTAATGGAGGAAGAGACACTTTGTTATGACTGTATTCGCTGGAAAGAGATGGATTCTTATTTTCCTATGAATCAAGCATTATATGTTTATGATGAGCAGGCAAAAGAATTTATGGAACGATATAAATTTATAGGCGATTGTGCTGTAGCATTTTTAATAAAAGAAGATTTGAAAAGGGTATTGAAGAAATATTTAAAGCAAGGGTATTCGGTTTGTCCACTGCCAACTTCTAAACAGAGTTTAGAAAAAAGAGAATTTGAATCGGTTGAATATCTTTTAGAACTCTCAAAAATTCCATATCAGCAACTCTTTCAACATATTGGAAAAGGAAAAAAACAATCTGAAAAGACAAGGGAAGAGAGGATGAAACTCCAACAACCTTTTGTGTTGAAAGAAAAAGTAAAGTTACCAGTTAAAATTTTATTGTTTGATGATATTTATACAACAGGAAAAACAATTCGACTAGCTGCTAAGTTATTACAGGATAAAGGGGTAGAGGATATTAAGTTGTTTACGGTGTTTAGATAAAAGGATGAAATAAAAAAGGAATTAAGTCATTTAAAGTTACTTAATTCCTTTTAAATTTTAATATAGATATTGTTTAAAATTTTGATAAAACAGTTAAAGAAATAACTACTCCAAAAACAAAAGCAAATGAAAAAAGGGATGTAATCAATTGGGTAAAAATATAGGTTTGTATAACTTTTGGAATTCCAATAATCAAAACAAGAAGGAGTAATCCCATAAAAAGATAGATTCCAACTGTTATCATACGAGATTTCAGTAGGTTTGTTTTGATTGATAGAGTAATGACTAAAATTGTTAATACAATATTTAAGATAAACAAAATGGTTATTCCGAAAAGAGCAGTATGATTTGCTCTTAAAAAATTAGGATAAAATATGTTCATTATTTGAATGTTGAAAAAAGGTAATAATAGATATAATAATAAACTAGCAGAAGCAATGATTCTTTTTAACATAATAACCCTCCGTTCAATTTTAGTCATTACGATATAGTCTGATGAAATTTTCACCTATATTATACTATGTTTGATGAAGATTTATATAGGTGACTATGAATTATTTAGGAAATAAACAAAAAAATCAGCAGAAGCAGATATCTGCTTGAGCTGATTGGGTGTGATTTTGAATAGAATGTATTCCTCACAAATTAAAATCGAGTTGTCACGTACTGATCAAGAGCAATTAGAGCATTGGCTACATCTTCAGCAGTGTATTGAACGACCATTTGGTGGATTGTTTCACCATCTTGTGTAGCTAAACGACCGATTTTTAGTAAATCTTCATATGGTACAGTATCTAATTTTACTTCTTTTAATGTCGTTGGTAAGCCCAATTCTTTATAGAATGTAATATATTTATCTAATTCTTCTTTAGGACGATTTTCTAATAAAAGCTGTGTTAATGTACCATAAGCTACTTTTTCACCGTGAGTAAGAGTGTGAATATCGCCATGTAAAGCTGTAAATCCATTATGGATGGCGTGAGCAGCTGCTAAACCAGCAGATTCAAATCCAATACCACTTAATAATGTGTTTGCTTCAACAACTTTTTCTAATGCAGGAGTGACTACTTTTGCATTTGCTGCAGCTAATGCTTGAAGTCCGTTTTCAAATAAAGTAGCTTCGCAAGCACGAGCAATAGCTTCTGAAGCGATGGTTGGAGTATCTCCTACCATTGTTTTCCCTTGAGCTTCGATCACTGCACGAGCTTCAACCCAAGTAGCAAGAGCATCTGCAATTCCTGAAACAAGTAGACGAACAGGAGAGTGAGCGATAACATTTGTATCAATTAAAACTAATTCTGGATTTTTTGTATAGAAACGATAGCGTTCAAATACTCCTTCTGGAGAATAAATAACGGATAAAGCAGAAGTTGGTGCATCTGTCGAAGCAACTGTTGGTAAAATAGCTACAGGACATTGACAGTCATCTGCGATTGCTTTAGCAGTGTCGATTGTTTTACCACCACCTAAACCAACAATGACTGTTAATTCATGTTCTTTAGCGATTTCAGCAACACGACTAACTTCTTTGTTCGAAGCTTCACCATTGAAACTTTCATGGTAAACAGTTGCTCCGGAAGTAACTAAATTTTCTTCTAATTCTTTTCCGACTAAATCATAAACGATTGGGTCACATAGAAGAAGTAGTCGATTCCCTAATGCTAAAACATGTGAAAGCCCTGTTTTAAAAACATCTTTTCCTTGAACATAACGAGATGGACTTGCAAAAACTTTTTCCATAAAACAACACTCCTTTGTGTTATAAGATATCTTAACTGTACTACTGTAAACGGTTTCTGTCAATGGAATAGAGGGTGTTTTTAGTTGTTTAAATCGGAAAAATAATGAACATTGAGAAAAAGTTAATAAATAAAATTATATTAAATTCAATTTATTAAAAAGTTTTATTAAAATGTTTAGGAATTCCTAAAGATTATTGTAAACGGTTGTAAAAAATAAGAAAAAGGTTTATACTAAAACCATAGAAAGAAATCAAAAGAAGGGATTCTTAAGAGTGGTCCTTAAGAGATTTCTTCAGTCTGGCAAAGCCAGATGAAAGGGGAGATTATTATGTTCAAATATAATATTCGCGGAGAAAACATTGAAGTTACAGAAGCAATTCGTAATTATGCTGAAAAGAAACTTTCAAAATTAGAAAAATACTTCGGTGATGTTGCTAATGCTACTGTTCATGTAAATTTAAAAGTATATTCTGAAAAAACAGCAAAAGTTGAAGTAACAATTCCTCTTCCTTACTTAGTCTTACGTGCAGAAGAAACTTCTGGAGACCTATATGGTAGTATTGACTTGGTGATTGATAAACTAGAAAGACAAGTTCGTAAATACAAAACAAAAATTAATCGCAAATCTCGTGAAAAAGGATTCGATATTCCTGTTGCACCAGTTGTGCCAGAACCAGTTGAAGAAGATGAATCAGTATTAGAGATTGTACGTACAAAACGTGTTGATTTAAAACCAATGGATAGTGAAGAAGCAGTTTTACAAATGAATATGTTAGGTCATAACTTCTTTATTTATCAAGATGCAGAAACAAATGAAACACATATTGTTTATCGCCGTAAAGATGGAAAATATGGCTTAATTGAAACAAATGCATAAAAAAGTACCTTCTTTTTAGGGTAGAGTTGGAAAAATTTTTCCAACTCTGCCTTTTTTTCTTTTCTATTTTGAATAATGATGGTAAAATGAATAAGATGCAATTGGTATACTCATTTGCAAGATAGATGATTAGGAAAGAATAAAATAAAGGAGTCATAGAATGGCAAATTTTTTAAAGCAATTAGTTGAAAATAACAAACGCGAAGTTCGTAAACTTGAAAAATTAGCGGATAAAGTAATTAGTTTGGAAAGTAAAATGGAAGCATTAAGCGATGCAGACTTTCCAGTGAAAACAGAAGAATTTAAAGCAAGATATGCTTCAGGAGAATCATTAGATAAATTATTACCAGAAGCGTTCGCTTTAGTACGTGAAGGTGCTAAACGTGTACTAGGTTTATTCCCTTATAAAGTTCAAATTATGGGAGGAATTACTCTACATAATGGGAATATTGCGGAGATGCGTACAGGGGAAGGTAAAACTTTAACAGCGACAATGCCTGTATATTTAAATGCACTTTCAGGTGATGGTGTACACGTAGTAACGGTTAATGAATACTTATCTACACGTGATGCGAAAGAAATGGGAGAATTATACAACTTCTTAGGCTTAAGTGTAGGGGTAAACCTAACAGGTCAATCACCAGAAGAAAAACGTGCAGCTTATTATGCAGATATCACATATAGTACAAACAGTGAATTAGGATTTGACTACTTACGTGATAACATGGTGGTTTATAAATCACAAATGGTACAACGTCCATTAAACTATGCGGTAGTTGACGAAACTGACTCAATTTTAATTGACGAAGCTCGTACACCATTGATTATTTCAGGACAAGCTGAAAAATCTACAGTTTTATACCAACGTGCAGATTTCTTCGTTAAAGCATTAAAAGAAGATGAAGATTATACGATTGATTTAACTTCTAAATCTATTTCATTAACAGACGAAGGGATTAATAAAGCAGAACAAACTTTCCGTTTACCAAACTTATATGATGTGGACAATTCAGCATTAGTTCACCATATTGATCAAGCATTACGTGCAAACTACATTATGATCCGAGATATCGATTATGTAGTAGATGAAGGACAAGTAAAAATCGTAGATGGATTTACAGGTCGTATTATGGAAGGACGTCGTTATTCAGATGGTTTACACCAAGCGATTGAAGCAAAAGAAGGTGTAGAAGTTGAAAATGAATCTAAAACAATGGCGACAATTACTTACCAAAACTTCTTCCGTATGTATCGTAAATTGTCAGGGATGACAGGGACAGCTAAAACAGAAGAAGAAGAATTCCGTGAAATTTATAATATGAACGTTATTACGATTCCAACAAACCGTCCAGTTCAACGTATTGATAATCACGATGTGATTTATCCATCATTGAAGAGTAAATTCAAAGCGGTAGTACGTGATATTAAAGAACGTCATGCAAAAGGACAACCAATTCTTGTTGGTACAGTAGCGGTTGAAACAAGTGAACTATTATCACAAATGCTACATCAAGAAGGAATTCCTCATGAAGTATTAAACGCTAAAAACCACTTTAAAGAAGCTGAAATTGTTATGATGGCTGGACAACGTGGTGCCGTTACAATTGCGACAAACATGGCAGGACGTGGAACAGACATTAAGTTAGGTAAAGGCGTTAAAGAATTAGGTGGATTATGCGTTATCGGAACAGAACGTCATGAAAGCCGTCGTATCGATAATCAGTTACGTGGACGTTCTGGACGTCAAGGGGACCCAGGTGAGACTCAATTCTACCTATCATTAGAAGATGACTTAATGAAACGTTTCGGTGGAGAAAGAATGCAAGCAATCTGGGAAAGATTAAATATTGACGAAAATGGAGATGACAACTTCATCCAAAGTAAAATGTTATCTCGTCAAGTAGAATCTTCTCAAAAACGTGTAGAAGGAAATAACTATGATACACGTAAAAACGTATTACAATATGACGAAGTCATGCGTGAGCAACGTGAAATCATTTATTCACAAAGATTACAAATTATTAATGAAGAAAATTCATTAGAAAAAGTAACAAAAGCAATGATTCGTAGAACAATTCACCGTATGGTAGAAAATCACACATTAGGTGAAAAGAAAACTTGGGATTTAGAAAGCTTAGTAGATTTTGCAGCAAATGCGATTTGTCATCCAGAAGACATTTCATTATCAGACTTAAAAGGGAAAACTCCTTCAGAAATCGAAGGTCTATTGAATGAAAAAGCAATGGAAATTTATAAAGAAAAACAAGAGCAATTAAATGGGGATTCTCAAATGCTTGAGTTTGAAAAAGTTGTTATTTTACGAGTAGTTGACCGTAAATGGACGGATCATATCGATGATATGGATCAATTACGTGAGGGTGTAGGTTTACGTGGATATGCACAAATCGACCCATTAACAGAATATCAAACAGAAGGTTTCAATCGTTTCCAACAAATGATTGCAGCTATTGATTATGATGTAACACGTATTTTGATGAAATCTCAAATTCGTCAAAACTTACAACGTGAACAAGTGCAAGGTGCTAGAAGTGTGATTGCTCAAGGGCATGATCGTCCAACTGAAGAACCAGAACAAGCATAATAAGAAGTAGGCTGGGCAAAAGTCCAGCCTACCTTTTTACAATTAGATAGGAGAATGGTATGGAAATTAGTGAAATCAGAAATGCGTTAGAAAAAATGACTACTCAGATGATAAGTTATAGGGGGTCTCTTTGACTTAGATCATTTAGAAGAAGATATCGCTTCATATGAACAACAAATGTCTGAACCTGGATTTTGGGATGATAATGAAAAAGCACAGTCTGTTATTCAAAAAAGTAATGAGTTAAAAGCTGTGTATGATACATTTCATCAATTAGAACTGCAAGTAGAAGAAGTAGAACTTTTATTTGAAATGTATAAGGAAGATCCGGAAGAAGAAATTCATGAGGAATTAGTGGAACATGTTCAAAGTGTTGAAAAAGCACTAGAAAAATATGAATTAAGTATGTTACTAAGTGGGCCTCATGATAAATGTAGTGCGATTTTAGAAATTCATCCAGGTGCTGGTGGAACAGAATCACAAGACTGGGGAAGTATGTTGTTAAGAATGTATACAAGATGGGCTGAACAACATGGATACCGTATCGAAACAGTCGATTATCAAGATGGAGAAGAAGCTGGAATTAAGTCTGTGACTTTATCTATTGAAGGTTTAAATGCTTATGGTTATTTAAAGAGCGAAAAAGGCGTGCATCGTTTAGTGAGAATTTCTCCATTTGATGCGGCTGGAAAACGTCATACTTCATTTTGTTCCATTGATATTATGCCTCAATTAGAAGGGGATATTGATATTGAAATTAATCCGGATGATTTAAAAATTGATGTGTATCGTGCGAGTGGTGCTGGTGGGCAACATATTAATAAAACTTCATCAGCTGTTCGTATTACACATATTCCGACTGGGATTGTAACTCAAAGTCAGGCGCAGCGTTCGCAATTTAAAAATAAAGATCAAGCGATGGCGATGTTAAAAACGAAATTATATCAATTAGAAGAAGAGAAGAAGGCTGCTGAGTTAGCTGAAATTCGTGGGGAACAAAAAGATATTGCTTGGGGTTCTCAAATTCGAAATTATGTGTTCCATCCGTATTCATTAGTGAAAGATTTGCGTTCGGGTCATGAAACAGGGAATATTGGTGCTGTCATGGATGGAGATTTAGATTCATTTATGGATGCGTACTTAAAATGGACACTATCCGGCGAGACGGAATAAAAATTGACTTTTTGGATATAGTAGTAAAAAGGACGCCAGCAGCTTCGCTTTGTGAATCTCATGGCTAAACTTTGAGCCTTGGGTCTCAAAGTTTCCTGTGAAAGAAACCACATTTCGTGGTTTCTATCACTCATACTACTATAAAAAGTCATTTTTATTTAAACGGAAATCGAATGAGAGTACGTATAAAATAGTGACTTTTTGAAATAGTAGCAGGAGGACGCCAGCAGCTTCGCTTTGCGAATCTCATGGCTAATGCTATATAAAAATAAAAGAATAATGATTAAATTAAAGTTGTTTGGATACCATATCTAAATGACTTTATTTTTTTCGGAAAAAAACAAAGAATAATAGAAAAATAATTTGTTTTATAAGGATGAAAGCGGTAAAATAGAGTTAGAAAATAAAAGGGGGTTTTGAGAATGCAATATACTGTTAGTGAACTTCGAGGGTTACTTGATACAATGGAATTAATTGAAGAATTAATTCAGGCGTATGAAGCCTTGGATAAAAATCAATTGAGCGATCCTGATAATGTGATGCCATGTGATTTTATGGATAAGTATATGAAGTCTCAAAGCTCAATGGAAATTTATCAATATTTTACTTATCATCAAGATGAATTATCTCATGATGAACAGGTGAAAATTCAAAAAATTTCTGATTATTATTTGGAGGATAAATATGCGATTAAATATTTTAATCAAGATTTTAAAGTATTACAAAAAGAACTAAAAGAAAAGTGGTTAGAGTCTTTAAGCCCAAAACTTTTGGAGTTATCTCTTGAACAAGATTTAGATAAACTTAGATTATTCTATGCATCCTATTATGCCGAGAAATTTCATATGTTTGCTCCGAAATATCAGGAAGTTTTATGCTGCTTATATGGTGAGGAATTCGTCTGCTCTTGTTGCAATCAGTTAAAAAATCATCGAGCAAAGATTCTTCAATTTTATAAAACATATCTTCATTCTAATGCTATTCCAACTAACGCAGATGTCTGTGACTTAATGATTACACAGCAACAAGCTGCCTATTTCTTCAATTTCTTTCTAAATGAAATTCGTACGTTAATTCAACCGTATAAAGTTAAAGTAGAATTCAAGAAAAATTCTAAATGTGTTAATATCCACAATAAATTTTATCTTCAATTATCTCCGTATCATTCTTTTTCAGTCTCTTTATTTGAATTTTTAGAGTTATTTGGGGAAGCTTATGCTAAAATTTTACAAAGTCGAGTAGAAAATGAATGGTTAGAGGAACAACAAAATTATCGTATAAATGCTTGTCGTTATTATGCTACGTTGATTCCAATACTGACGATTGATTTTTCTCGTTTGCTTGAAAGTTATTTTTATAATATTGATTCAGTTGAGGAAGTTTATCATACTCTATTGAATAATTTCTTGGCGATTAGAAGAAATCCGGTTTCATCGTCCAATATTAATTTTTTTCAATTATTTTTAATTGATATGATTGGATACGAATTGGAAGAAAAATGGTTTAATGGAGAAATAACTTCAAGAGAATTAATAAATAGCTGGCAAGAATTCATTAAAGAATATTTTGGACAAACCTCTTTTAATGTGTATGAAATTGTATTAAAAATATTTCAAAGCTTATTGGAAGATTTAGGAATTTCATTATTAAAAATCGGAATAGTGTTAAGTGCTTTTGAACATGGAATGTTAAATGATCAATATGATCATCCATTTAAAACGCTTATAGAGGATTATAGAAATCATTTATTAGATAGATGGTCCCCTGCAGAGGATTTTTTAAGACCTCATTCCATAAAAGAAGAAGCTTTACAATATTTCATACTCTATTTTATTCATCTATATAAAAAAGTTTGAAATCTAATTCATGATTTAACAGTATAAAAATGACATATTTTTGTAATATGCTGTCAATAGAATGTCATCTGAAAAATGGTATAATGGATAAGACATAGACTATGAATAGAGAAAGCTGGTGAGTGCATGATTGAAATGATGAATGTTTCAAAGAAATATGGAAAAGGTATTTTAGCCGTAAATAATTTATCAGTCAGAATTCAAGATGGGGAATTTGTATATGTTGTAGGCCCATCTGGAGCAGGAAAATCAACATTTATTAAAATGATGTATCGTCAAGAAAAAGCAACAAAAGGAAGAATTACCGTTGGAAAATATGATTTAACAAAAATGAGAGAACGTGAGATTCCTTATTTAAGACGTTATGTAGGAGTTGTGTTCCAAGATTTTAAATTATTACCTCGTTTAACTGTATATGAAAATGTTGCTTATGCAATGGAAGTAATTGAAAAAGCACCAAAAGAAATTCAACGAAAAGTTGAAGAAGTATTAACATTAGTAAACTTGAAGCATCGTATGACGATGTTCCCTGATCAATTATCTGGTGGAGAACAACAACGTGTTGCAATTGCAAGGGCGATTGTAAATAATCCTGCTGTGTTAATTGCTGACGAACCAACAGGAAACTTAGATCCAGATACTTCTATGGAAATTATGGATATTTTAGAAAGAATTAATCAACAAGGGACAACCATTGTAATGGCGACTCATAATAGCCAAATCGTAAATGAAAAGAAACATCGTGTGTTGGCAATTGAAATGGGACGCATTGTCCGTGACCAAGAGGAAGGGGAGTACGGATATGAAGATTAGAACAATGTGGCGTCATATTCGTGATGCGGTTAAAAGCTTATTTAGAAATGGTTGGTCTACATTTGGAGCGATTTCTGCAGTATCAATGGTGCTATTATTAGTAGGGATTTTTGTCTCATTACTATTTAACATGAATAAAATTGCGACAGATGTAGAGCAAGATGTCAATGTACGTGTATATATTGATTTAGCCGCTGATGAAACAAAAACAGAAGAGTTAAAAGCAGCTATTCAAGCATTGAATGCTGTCGATACTGTTAAATTCCGTTCAAAAGATGAAGAATTAGATGATATTACGAAGAGTGTTGCGCAAGAATTTGAATTATTTAAAAATGATAGCAACCCTTTAAGAAATGCTTTTGATGTAAGTACAAAAAATCCAAAACAAACGAAGGAAGTAGCAACGACCATTGAGAAAATGGATTATGTAGCTCGTGTGAACTATGGTGGGGCGAAAGCTGATACGTTATTTAAAGTTATTTCAACATCTCGTAATGTTGGAATTGGTGTTATCGCAGTATTATTAATTATTGCTCTATTTTTAATTTCCAATACGATTCGTGCAACCATTCATGCTCGTAGAACAGAAATTGAAATTATGCAATTAGTTGGAGCGACTAAAGCTTATATTCGTTGGCCATTCTTCTTAGAAGGTGGGTTCATTGGCTTAATTGGTTCAATTGTACCAATTGCATTATTATGGGTTTTATATGTATGGGTGTATAAAGGCGGAAGTGATTTCTTTGCTGGATCTAACTTTAGCTTGTTAGCACCAAATCCTTTCTTGTATCGTTTATCTTTAGCAATGGCAGGAGTTGGAGTATTAATTGGATCATTTGGTTCAATTTTCTCAATGCGTCGTTTCTTGAAAAAATAATAAAGATAAATGCAAGGAAAATCATTTGCAAGTATGGTTAAACAATGGTAGACTATATGGCATAGAATAAAAGCAATGCACAAGAGGAGTAATACGAATTTTAGTTGATAGAGAGAGAAGGGTTGGTGAAACTTCTTAACGAATTTGTATGAAGGTAGCTTGTAAGTTGGCTAGGGGAATCATAGTAACTTAGCTCGGAGTAGACTTCGTTAACAACGTTAAAGGCATCAGTCATGATGCGAATATTAGGTGGTACCACGAAAATAATCGTCCTATGAAGTGAATCTTCATAGGATTTTTTTATTGTATCAAAATGATTTCATTAAGGAGGAAAAAGAATGGCAAAAGAAATGTCACCAAAGTTTCAACCGCAAGAAGTTGAAGCAGGAAAATATCAATGGTGGGTTGAATCAGGAGTCTTCCATCCAAACGAAGATCCAAATGCAGAACCTTATTCAATCGTTATTCCACCACCAAATGTAACAGGTAAATTACACTTAGGACATGCGTGGGACGTTACATTACAAGATATGATTATTCGTCAAAAACGTATGCAAGGGTACGATACATTATGGTTACCAGGTATGGACCATGCCGGAATTGCGACTCAAGCAAAAGTAGAAGAAAAATTACGTGGAGAAGGTTTATCTCGTTATGACCTTGGACGTGAAAAATTCTTAGAACAAACATGGGAATGGAAAGAAGAATATGCCAGCCATATCCGTGAACAATGGGCAAAAATGGGGATTTCTGTTGACTATCGTCGTGAACGTTTCACATTAGACCAAGGCTTATCAGATGCTGTTAAAAAAGTATTTGTCACTTTATATGAAAAAGGCTTAATTTACCGTGGAGAATACATTATTAACTGGGATCCGAAAGCAAAAACTTCATTATCAGATATCGAAGTAATCCATAAAGATGTAGAAGGTGCTTTCTACCATATGAATTATCCATTAGCGGATGGTAGTGGAGTATTAGAAGTTGCAACAACTCGTCCAGAAACTTTACTTGGAGATACTGCTGTTGCGGTTCACCCTGAAGATGAACGTTACCAAGCCTTAATTGGAAAAACAGTTATCTTACCATTAGTTGGAAAAGAAATTCCAATTATTGCAGATGAGTACGTTGAACAAGATTTTGGAACAGGGGTTGTAAAAATTACTCCTGCCCATGATCCAAATGACTTTGAAGTTGGTAATCGTCATAATTTACCACGTATCAATGTTATGAACGATGATGCAACAATGAATGAATTAGCTGGAAAATACGAAGGAATGGATCGTTTTGCAGCTCGTAAAGCAATCGTGAAAGATTTAGAAGAAGCAGGACTTCTTGTAAAAATTGAAAAACATGTTCATAGTGTGGGACATTCTGAACGTACAGATGTTGTTGTTGAACCTCGTTTATCAAAACAATGGTTTGTTAAAATGGGGCCTTTAGCTGAACAAGCGATTCAAGCACAACGTGCAGAAGAAGAGAATACAGTTAACTTCTACCCACCACGTTTTAATGATGCTTACTTACGTTGGATGGAAAACATTCACGACTGGGTAATTTCTCGTCAATTATGGTGGGGACATCAAATTCCAGCATGGTATCATAATGAAACTGGTGAAGTATATGTTGGGATGGAAGCTCCAGCAGATGCTGAAAACTGGACACAAGATGTAGACGTATTAGATACATGGTTCTCATCTGCATTATGGCCATTTTCAACAATGGGTTGGCCTGATGTTGAAGCTAGTGACTATAAACGTTACTATCCAACTAGTACACTTGTAACAGGTTATGATATTTTAACATTCTGGGTAAGCCGTATGATGTTCCAAGGATTAGAATTTACAGGCAAACGTCCATTTAAAAATGTATTAATCCACGGATTAATTCGTGATAGCCAAGGACGTAAAATGAGTAAGTCTCTTGGTAATGGTGTAGATCCAATGGAAGTAATTGAACAATACGGAGCAGATGCATTGCGTTGGTTCTTAGCAAATGGTTCAGCACCTGGACAAGACGTTCGTTATTCGACAGATAAAATGGATGCTGCATGGAACTTTATCAATAAAATCTGGAATGCTAGTCGTTATGCGTTAATGAATATTGGCGACTTAACAGTGGATCAATTAGATATTACTGGTGAGAAAACATTAGCAGACAAATGGATTTTAACTCGCTTAAATCAAGTGATTGCTAAAGTAACAGAATTATTCGAGAAATTTGAATTTGGTGAAGCTGGTCGTCTATTGTATCGCTTTATTTGGGATGATTTCTGTGACTGGTATATTGAAATGTCTAAAGAAACATTAGCAGGAAATGATGAAGCTGCTAAATTAACAACTCGTAGCATTTTAGTATATGTATTAGATCAAACATTACGTTTATTACATCCAATTATGCCATTCGTAACAGAAGAAATTTGGCAATCAGTTCCTCATATTGGAGATTCATTAGTAGTGGCTTCATATCCAGTCGTACAAGAAAGTCAAATGGATGAAGCAGCAGCAGAAAAAATGGAATTTTTAATGGACTTTATTCGTTCCGTTCGTACAAGCAGAAATGAAATGAATACACCATTATCAAAACCAATTGCGATTATTGCAAAAACTTCAAGTGCGGATATTCAAGCCATTTTATCAGAAAATGAAAGCTATATTGCTCGTTTCTGTAATCCTGAATCATTTGAATATGGTTTAGAAGTTGAAGCACCAAGTCATGCTGTCACAAGTGTGATTAGTGGAGCTGAAATCTACTTACCATTAGCAGGATTAATTAATATTGATGATGAAATTGCTCGTTTAGAAAAAGAAGCGGCTAAACTACAAGATGAAGTGAATCGTGTAGAGAAAAAATTATCAAATGAAAAATTCGTTGCGAAAGCACCAGAAGCTGTTGTAGAAGCAGAACGTGCAAAAGGAAAAGAATATGCTGACCAACGTCAAGCAGTTCTAGAACGTATCGCAACATTAAAAACATTAGCATAATAGTGTAAAAAGAATACTAAGACAAATCGGGTATTCGATAAATCCTGTTGGTGAGAAATCACTAGCAGGATTTTTTGGTTTGTTAAGATTATTATGCCTTGCAAGTTGAAGAGGGAATTTGTATGATGAAAATGAAAGAAGGGGAGTTCATGCAAACAGTTAGAGAGTGGATCTTAGATCGAATGAAATATAAACGAAAATACGGATTAGAAAGAATGAGAGCAGTCATGTCTCTTCTAGGAAATCCGCAAGATGATTATCCGATTATTCATGTCACAGGAACAAATGGAAAAGGTTCTACGATTGCGATGTTATCGTCCTTATTTGTTCATCACGGGCAGAAGGTAGGAGCATTTGTTTCCCCTCATTTAATCGATTATACGGATCGGTTTTTAATCAATGGTAATGTAATGCCCGAAGAAGATTTTGAAATGGTTGGAAATCTCGTTCAACAAGCAGAAGCAAAATTGATAGACGAATATGAACCATTAAGTTTTTTTGAAATCATGACAGCTATGGCGTTAGTGCATTTTTCTAGAAAAAAAGTGGAAGTCGCTTTATTAGAAGTCGGGATTGGTGGATTATTAGATACAACGAATATTGTCGATTCAACGATGAGCGTGATTACATCGATTGGGATGGATCATGAAGAAATGTTAGGAAATACTATCGAAGAAATTGCCATTCAAAAAACGGGGATTTTCAAACAAAACCAAGCAGTTGTATTAGGAAATTTACCAACAGAAGCTTTGAAAGTAGCTGAAGAAGTTGGAAAAGCTTATAACTGTGACTTACATACGTTCGAACGAGAGTTTAAAATCGAACCGCTTGAAGATGGGTTAGTATTTACAAATGCCGATACTCAAATTCACATTCCTTATTTGAATTTAAAAGGGAAGTATCAATTAGAAAATGCTGCAGTAGCATTAGAATGCTTTTTACGATTTGAAAAGAAATTCCAACTGCCAATTGAACTATCTGCCATTCAAGAAAGTTTCCAAACGGTTACTTGGCCAGGAAGAATGGAAGTAGTGCATCAAAGCCCTACAGTAATATTAGATGGAGCTCATAATATTCATGCATTAAAACGATTTGTTGAAACGGTGAAACAATATGGAGAACTGGAAGCTCAACATACGATTTTATTTTCTGCTTTAAAGAGAAAACACTATATAGAAATGGTCGATTATTTACGAAAAGAGTTACCTGAAGCTCGTTTAGTAGTAACAACATTTGAGTATGCAGGTGCAATTGAAAAAACAGACTACCCTTCTAGTGAGATTGAATTTGTAGAGAATGCTCAACAATTTATCGAGAATTACATTAACAAAACGTCAGACCAAGAAATACTTTGGATTACAGGTTCTCTTTATTTTATTTCTTTTGTGAGAAAAATTTTTATAAAATAAATATTTTTAAGCCTTTTTTGCATATATATAAGTTGAAAGAACTATTGCAAAAGGGGGAAATAAAATGGAAATGGATCAACAATTATTAGAATTACCTTTGGAGTCAATGCCAAGAGAACGATTAGAGAAATTAGGAGCTAAAAGTCTCGAAACTTATGAATTATTAGCGATTTTGCTTCGGACAGGTTCCAAAGAATTAAATGTATTGCAATTAGCAAAAGTCGTATTAAATACGTTTGAAGATTTATTTACATTAAAAATGGCAACAGTGGAAGAATTAATGGCTATTCACGGAATTGGACGAACGAAGGCAATAGAATTAAAAGCTGCAATGGAATTGGGAATTCGATTAGGAACAGCAAAGCAAACAAAGTTAGGACATATTACAAGCTCGCAAAAAGCTGGAGAATGTATTATGGAAGAATTGAAAGATTTATACCAAGAACATTTAATTGCATTATTTTTAAATTCGAAAAATGAAGTCATTAAGAAAAAAATTATTTTTCGAGGAGGACTGAATCAAGCAGTCGTTCATCCAAGAGAAATTTTTAGAGAAGCGGTTCGTTTTTCTGCAGCAAGAATCATTATCGGGCATAATCATCCAAGTGGAAATGTTACGCCTTCTCAAGCGGATATTGACTTTACAAGACGATTATCGGAATGTGGAGAAATGATGGGGATTGAATTGTTAGATCATTTTATTGTGGGGGATCATACCTATTGTTCTTTAAAGGAAGAGGGGTATTTCTGAAGAGGGATATTTAATTTGAAATTCTTAGATTTAAAAGGTTAAAGTTTTATCAAAAAAGTCAAATTAAAATTTACTACTTACATAAGATAGATTTCATTTATTTTTACTATTGTGATAATTTCTATAATACTTCCCACAATAGTTAACAAGTTTTGCTACACTTTATGTGGGAGGATTGGATAATGAAAGTTGAGAGGTATATTAAGGAATTATTAGGTATAGTTAGTGAAGTTCAGAATATTAAGTGTTCAAAAACTAATCTTGAAAAACATTTAATTAAAAGAAACCATATAGATGCTTTAAAATATTTTGATAAGATAGAAGAAATTATAAATAATCCAGATTATGTAGGAATGAATCCAAATGAAAAATCTGAGAGTATAGAGTATGTAAAGATTTTTGAAGATAATGTTTTAGTAGCATTAAAAATTCATGGTTCTAAGGATTTTTATTATATACCTAGTATGTATACAATAACAGATTATAAATTGCAATCC
Organism: uncultured Granulicatella sp.; assembly: GCA_937891475.1. The sequence goes on from CALATC010000061.1 coordinate 27,472, forward strand.
CGATTATTTAGTGGGAGACTGAAAAAAGTTGACAATAAAAATAATAAGCCGTAAAATACAGATAACAAGTATTATTCTTTGAGGGCAGAAAGGGTTCCTGCCGCACCTTATTAGGTACCTGAGATGCTGGATACACCGACCAGCCAAGGAATAATCGCAAATCTGTTGAAGAGTCAAGTTCACTTGGCTCTTTTTATATTTTCTGAAGGTGTTTTGGTAAAATGTGAGTGCCTTGTCAGTTTATAGTGCATTTGATATACTAGTGTATGAACTATGAAAGAAGTATCTAGATAAGATAGTTCTAGTTGGAGGATTGTTTATGAAAATTATAGTCGTTTATGGAGGCAAAAGTGCTGAACATGATATTTCAATTTTAACGGCTTTTTCAATTATTAAAGAAATCTATTTTGATTATTATGAAGTTCAACCAGTCTATATTAATCAAAAAGGAGAATGGCTGAAAGCTGAACCATTAACAGGGCCTGTAGCTTTTTCTGAAGCATTAAGATTAGAAGCAAGTCAAGAAGCTCACTTTGCAACAAGTGAAGGAGAAGTTTCGACAGGTGTACTTGTAACTCCTTATGATTTAAAAGAAGAGGAATGTGTTGTTTTCCCAGTATTACATGGACCAAATGGGGAAGATGGAACGATTCAAGGATTGTTTGAAATGATGGATGTTCCTTATGTTGGATGTGGCGTATTGGCAAGCGCTTGTGGAATGGATAAAATTACAAGTAAACAATTATTCCAACAAGCAGGATTACCACAATTACCATATGTTCCGTTTAATAAAACTCAATGGAAACAAAATCCTGAAAGTATTTATAATAAAATTGAAGGTACATTAATTTACCCAGTATTTGTTAAACCAGCCAATATGGGATCAAGTGTAGGAATTTCAAAAGCGGAAAATCGTGATGAATTAACGAATGCAATTGTTGAGGCATTGAAATATGACCGTCGAATTGTCGTAGAACAAGGGATTGAAGCAAGAGAAATTGAATGTGCGGTTCTTGGAAATGACGAAGCGAACACTTCTGTTGTAGGGGAAATTGTTAAGACAAGTGGTTTTTATGACTACAATGAAAAATATATTAACAATACCGTAACATTAGAAATTCCAGCGCAAATTTCTGATGAAGTTTCTGCAAAAGTAAGAGAATATTCTGCAAAAGCATTCCGTGCCATTGATGGTAGTGGTTTAACAAGATGTGATTTCTTCTTAACGGAGACAAATGATATTTATATTAATGAAGTAAATACTTTACCAGGATTTACTCAATTTAGTATGTATCCACTTCTATGGGAGAAAACAGGGATTTCTTACAAAGATTTAGTTGAAGAATTAATTCAATTAGCTTTAAAACGTTATAAAGATCGACAAAATGGATAAGAAAGGCGCCTCACCGAGGCGCTTTTTGTGAGAGAGGAAGTAAAAACATGGCAATCGGAACAGTTGCTCAAATTGTAAAAGCTGTGAAAGCAATCGATTATCAAACAGATTATCGATTTGATGTTATTGAATCAGTTTCATTTGATACAAGAAAATTAACGCAAAATAGTTTATTTATTCCTTTAAAAGGACAAACTGATGGACATGATTACATTGAACAAGCAATCGAAAAAGGCGCAAAAGCTGTCTTTTGGGGAAGACAAGATCAAACTCCTCCAGAAGGAATTTGTGCAATTTGGGTGGATGATCCACTAGAAGCTTTCCAAGAATTAGCGAAATGGTATTTAGAAAAAGTTCATCCAAATGTTATCGGCATTACAGGTAGTTCAGGAAAAACGACAACAAAAGATATGACGGCTGCAGTACTTTCTAGTCGTTATCGTGTTTATAAAACACAAGGGAATTTTAATAATGATATTGGATTACCTCAAACGATTTTAGATATGCCAGAAGATACAGAACAATTAGTATTAGAAATGGGTATGAGTGATTTTGGTGAAATTGAGTTTCTAAGCAAACTAGCAAAACCTTCTGTAGCAGTGATTACTTTAATTGGGGAATCCCATATGGAAAATTTAGGCAGCCGACAAGGAATTGCTAAAGCAAAATTAGAAATTTTAAAAGGATTACATGAAAAAGGATGTATCATCTTCCCTGCAAATGAGCCTTTATTAGAACAAGAATTAGAAGAAATGAAGGCAGAAGAACACTTTAAGGTTTTACCGTTTGGAGAAGGTGCTAACAGTGTGATTCAAGCTGAAAATATTCAATTATTTGAAGACCATACTATTTTTGACTTAGTGAAACCTGCCAAACATTCTGTTCAACTACCTGTATTAGGAGCTTATAATGTCAATAATGCGCTCGCTGCTCTTCAAGTAGGATTAGAATGTGGGGTACCATTAGAACAAGCCATTGAAGCGGTTCAACAGTTTGAATTAACAAAAAATCGTACGCAGTGGGTAGATGGCATTCATGGTTCGAAAATCTTAAATGATGCCTATAATGCAAGCCCAATTGCGATGAAATCTGTCATTCAATCCTTTACATCCGTAGCTTCTAATGGACGTAAAATTGTTGTATTAGGAGATATTCGTGAATTAGGAGAACAGTCAAAAGCATTACACGCAAGTATTTCTGAAGTAATGTTCCCAGAGAACATTCAAGAAGTGTATTTATATGGGGAAGAAATGAGTGCTTTATATGAAGCGTTAAAATCTCGTTTTGAAGCATCTCACTTACATTATGTTGAAAGTGATAAAGAAGCATTAATCCAATTATTAAAAGAAGAATTACAACAAAATGATCAAGTGTTAGTGAAATCAAGTAATGGTACTGGATTATTAGCAGTTGTAGAGGCATTAAAAGAAGCATAATTTTGTTTTGATCAGTATTTCATTTGTGAAATCAAAGGGCTTTTCTTTGCAATCTATCTTTGAACATGCTATAGTACTTGGAGAGTTGAGAAGTTTACACAAATGTAATGATATATATCATGAAGATTGAACAAGTAATATTGTATAATCTCGTAATGTTCAGAAGTCTGGAGCTCTTTGCTGTTCCAGACTTTTATTGTGAAGGTAAAATACCTCGTGTGCTTCTCTTCAGCAGTACAAGGAGGAAAATATGAAATTTAATGAGTTAGGCTTAGATTCAGCCTTATTAGAATCAATTGAAAAAATGGGGTTTGAGGAAGCAACACCTATCCAATCACAAACAATTCCATTAGCCTTAGCAGGTAAAGACGTGATTGGTCAAGCGCAAACAGGTACAGGGAAAACAGCTTCTTTTGGATTACCAATGC
>CALATC010000062.1 GCA_937891475.1 uncultured Granulicatella sp.
AATTCATAAATCGTTTGTTCAATTTCTTTTAATCGTTCTTCAAACTGTTGACCCATTTCGATCAATCGATTTTGATTAACATGAATCCCTTGAATTTCCATACGAGCTAAAATATCACTCAACGGTAATTCCATTTCCCAATAGAGATGAATTTGTTCATTTTCCTCCAATTGTTTTAATAAACGTTTTGGAGAAGATGCTAATACATAAATTTTAGCAGCTAAATGATTCCAAAATACTTCTTTTTCTTCTGGAACTTTAATTTTAACGCCTTTACCATATACTTCTTCATCAGTCTTCAAGATTGAAATACCAAATCGTTTCGCTACATCATAAATCTCATTTACGATTTCATTGGCATCCACTAGATAAGCTAATAGAGAAACATCGTATTTCGCACCTGCAATAGTTAGTCCAAAACGATTTGCAAATACTTTCATCGCTTTTGTATCAAACATACTTTTCTCAATTGTTTCATCTGCTAACCATTGTTTGAACGCTTCAGACTGAATAGCTGAATCAATTGAAGTAACATACACTTGTTTCTCATTACCGAATGCTACTGCCAAGACTGGCGCAACATGATAGTTGTTATCAAATGTTTCAAAATGAATCGTTGTTGAATCTTGTAATTCTTTTTCTGTGATAGTCTCAATCCATTGAACGTTTGGACGCTCTAAACTTTCTTCTATTAAGCCGCTTTCTCCCCCCATTTGATTCAATAAATCTTTTTGGAATGATTGGAAATTCATTTCTTTATAAAAAGCTATTAATTCTTCAACATTTTCTTCTTTTCGAAGTGTATCTGCTACAGTAATTTCCAATGGAGAGTTGATGTCAATTCTTGCTAATGTTTTACTTAAAAAGGCTAATTCTTTATCTTGAATTAAATTCTCTTTTAATTTACTTTTTTTCATTTCTTCGACATGTTCATAAATGCCTTCTACACTTCCGTATTCTTGGAGTAATTTAATGGCAGTTTTTTCACCAACTTTTGTAACTCCTGGGTAATTATCTGATGAATCACCCATTAGTCCTTTCATGTCGATAATTTGTTCTGGTGTTAGTCCATATTTTTCGTTGATAAATGCAGGAGTATATTCGACTAATTCGCTTACTCCTTTTGTAGTTATTTTAACAGTAATTTCTGGAGTCGCTAATTGAATTAAGTCTTTATCTCCGGATAAGACAACTACTTCAAAGCCTTCTTTGGCTGCTTGATGGGCTAATGTTCCGATAATGTCATCAGCTTCGTACTGGTTTAAGCGATAATGTGGGATTCCCCATGCGTCTAATAAGACGTTAAAGTATGGCATTTGTTCTTTGAATTCTGATGGTGTTTTTGCTCTGCCACCTTTGTATTCTGAATACATTTCTGTACGGAATGTTGTTTTTCCTGCGTCCCAAGCTACTAATACGTGAGTAGGATTTTCTTGTTCTAAGATTGTTTTAAACATTCGGTGGAATGAATATAATGCGTTTGTATGTAATCCGTTTTGGTTTTTAAATCGGGTTAGATCTAAGATGGAAAAAAATGCACGAAAGGCTAAGCTACTGCCATCTACTAATAATAATTTTTGTTTCACGATAGGCTCCTCAATTCTTCACAATGTTATTTTCAGTTTACCATATTTTTATAAAAATTTGCATTGATAGCCTATGCGTAATAACAGCAAGAAGCAAAAATATTTTTTGTTTATGTGGTCGCCAGTAGACCTTGCGGTCTCTTGGCTAAAAATCGAGCCTTGGTCTCGATTTTTACCTGTAATGGAAGCCAACCATGGCTTCCATTACTTTCACTACAAAAAAATTTTTACTTCTTGCTTTTAAATCTTCTTGGCCTCTTTTCAATTCCGATAAAATTTTTTAAAACGTAAATTTATCAATGAACTTAAACTCCATAACAGAAACCCTAGCCTAAACTTTTCCCGTAGCTGTAGTAATAGAAACTGGGTTACCAGATTCTGTTACCGGAAAATTTGAGACCTTAGGCTCAAATTTTAGCAATGAGACTCGCTAAAGCGAGGCTGCTTGCGACGTTGCTACATTTGAAAAGTTTAGTCTAGGATTTCTGTAACCGCAAAAAAGCATGGAACAATGATTCCATGCTTTCGTTATTTTTCCGATTAAGCTTCCATTAAAGCTTGGTTAGCTGTAATGATTGCTAATTTATAAACATCTTCCTCGTTACATCCACGAGATAAATCAGAAATTGGTTTGTTTAACCCTTGTAAGATTGGTCCAATTGCTTCAAAGTTACCAAAACGTTGAGCAATTTTGTAACCAATATTTCCTGATTGAATTTCAGGGAATACGAATACTGTAGCTTCCCCTGCAACTGGTGAATCTGGTGCTTTTTGTTTACCCACACTTGGTACTAATGCAGCATCAAATTGTAACTCTCCATCAATGTTATAATTTGGTGCTAATTCTTTTGCAATACGAGCAGCTTCTACTACTTTTAATGCTTCTTCAGATTTTGCAGAACCTTTAGTTGAGAAACTTAATAAAGCAACATTTGGTTCAATACCAAATAATTCAGCTGTTTTAGCTGATTCAACAGCAATTTCAGCTAATTCTTGCGCATTTGGATTAATATTAATAGCACAATCAGAGAATAAATATTTCTTAGATTTATCACTATTAATCATGATAAATGCACCACTTGTACGTGATACACCTGGTTTAGTTTTAATAATTTGTAACGCTGGACGTACAGTGTCTCCTGTAGAGTGAACTGCACCAGATACTAAACCATC
>CALATC010000063.1 GCA_937891475.1 uncultured Granulicatella sp.
CACTCATCTTAATAGGATGTGTATTACTATTGTGGAGTACAGTGTTCCTTAACTACGAAACGATGAATGCTAGTGATTTGTTAAGACCACCAAACGCTCATCATTGGTTTGGAACGGATGACTTTGGTCGAGATGTGTTTATTCGAGTGATAGTAGGAGCTAGATATTCTATCGGTGCTTCTCTTTTAATCGTTGGATTATCTTATTTAGGTGGAATGTTTTTAGGAGGAGTAGCTGGGTTATTTGGTGGATGGATTGACAGAATCGTAACGAACCTCGTAGATATTTTATTAGCCATTCCTAGTTTACTCATAGCCATTACGGTAGCTGGAGTATTAGGTGGAGGCTTAAGAAATGGGGTCATTGCGCTTGTCATTAGTTATTTGCCTTATTATGCCAAATTAACAAGAGGAGAAATTCGTAACATTAAAGTTCGAGAATATGTAACGGTAATGTATATGCAAGGAGCACCATTATGGTATCGGCTGATTACAATTTTAAAAAATATTCAAGTACCATTAGTGACGTATATGATTGTCAATGTTTCAAGTACAATCTTAAGTTTAGCAACATTATCTTTTTTAGGGATAGGAGTAAAAGTTCCTCAACCAGAATGGGGAGCGATGTTAAATGAGGGAAGATTATCGTTTGAACAAGCACCATGGTTAATGATTGCACCAGGACTTGCGATAACTTTAACGATTATTATATTTAACGGAATCCACTATTGGATTCAAAAGAAAGGGAGAAAATGATGAAATTAAAAAATATGTTATTAACCATTGCAGCAGCAGTATTAGTTGGATGTGCACCCGTACAGCCAGCATCTCAACAACAAGAAAGTTCTCAAAATTCAACTTTTAAAATTGGGTATTCTCAATTTACAGCAGGCATTGATCCAGCGAAAGATTGGGAAGGTTGGTATACCATTCGTTTTGGAATTGGGGAAACATTATTCCGTTTAACAAACGAATTTGATGTAGAACCATGGTTAGCATCCTCATATAAGAAAATTGATGATCAAACATGGGAAATTCATTTAAAAGACAACCTTACATTTTCAAATGGAAATGCTGTTACTAGTGACGCTGTCATTGCAAGTCTTCAAAGAGTTGGAGAAAACCATAAGTCCGGTAAACTTTTCAAAACAGCCACTTATACTGCAAATGATGCATTAACGTTTACAGTTCATACTGAAAAACCAAGTCCTCAATTTATTCATGAATTAGTAGATGCTAAAACTGCGATTGTCGATGTAACAAGTACTGAAAAAATTATAGGGACAGGGCCTTATGAAGTGACGGAATTTAAACCAAATAATTCTATTTCATTAACAGCTTCTACTCATTATTGGGATGGAAATGCTTCAATCAAGGAAGTTCATTACCAATTAATTCCAGATCAAAAGACATTAGAATTAGCGATAAAATCTAAAGAAGTAGATGGTGGATTAGATTTAAATGATGATGTAGCCGATTCATTAATGAAAGATTCTTCTGTTCAAGTCTATAATCAACCAAGTACAAGAACGTATCATTTAGAATTGAATAAAGCCAGATTACAAGATAAAAAAATACGACAAGCGATTTTACATGCGATTAATAAACAAGAGTTGACGCAAGACTTCTTAAAAGGTCATGTAACTCCTGCAGATGGTGCTTTTTTAGATTCTAGTATTTATTCAAGTGGTACATTTGCTAATAAACAATATCAACCAGAAATGACGACAAAATTATTAGAAGAAGCTGGATATAAAACTAAAAATGCAGATGGTATTTTAGTGAATACACAAAATGAACCTTTACAAATTGTTCTAAAAACTTATAAGAGATTAGCGAATGAAAAAATTGCGACAGCACTGCAACAACAGTTTAAACAATTAGGAATTGATTTGAAAATTGATATTCAAGAAAAAGTCGATGGATTAAATCAATTAGACTATGACATTGCATTAGCTTCAGCATTAACATTGCCAACGGGAGATCCTCACTACTTCTTAGATGCAACATTATCGAGTGATGGAGCTTTAAATTATGTGAAAAATACAGACTCATGGCTAGATGAAAAAATTTCTAGCTTAGGTCATGAAGTAGATGCAGCTCAAATCCGTAGTGAAGTGGCAGAAATTCAAGATTATGCACGAGATGAAGCAGTTGTCGACTACATTGGATTTGTTAACTTACATGGAGCAATGAACAATTATATTCATCATTTTGAATTATCTCCATCTGATTTCTATCATATTACGAATAAATTGGTAAAAGACTAATGGGAACAACAGTTTTTGACGTTAAACAATTAAATGCTTCATATGGAGAAGAACTAGTCCTCAAAAATTTAGACTTTTCAATTGTAGAAGGAGAAGTTATTGGGATTATTGGTGAGTCCGGAATTGGAAAATCGACTTTTTTAGAATGTATTCTTGGAAATATTCATCAAAAAGTAATAATGAATGCGACTGAAATGAAGTTTTTAGACGAAAACTGGTTGAATTTAGAAAGTAAAAAGAGAAGAGAATATTTGAGACAGGATATTGGAATCATTTTTCAAAATGGACAACATAGTTTGGACCCGTTATTTACAATTGGTCAACAGTTGAAAGAATTAATGGTACAACCAGAACCACAAAAAATAATCGAAACTCTGAAAATGGTTCAATTAGAGGAAAAGGTGTTGCACTTATATCCTCACGAATTATCTGGAGGAATGTTGCAAAGAGTTATGATTGCAATGGCTTTTATCAATCAGCCGAAATTAATTATTGCTGATGAACCCTTTAGTGCTTTAGATGCTCCATTACAAATGGAAATGATGCAATTAATCGTTACTGTTGCTAAGCATCATAAAGTAGCAACCATTATGGTGACACATCAACAAGAATTAGCCTATCAATGTTGTACGAAAGTGTTGACTTTAGAAGAGGGACATTTTGTAGAAAAAGAGGAAGCACCACAAGAAAGAATTCCATTTGTTCGAGACACTGCTGTCGAAAAAGAAGTATTTTTCCAATTGAAAAATGTATCCAATCATTATCAAAGTAATGATGCGATTCTTCAAAGCGTTACGGTCGATATTCCAAAATACGAAGTAACTGGAATAATGGGTCATTCAGGAGCAGGAAAGACAACTCTAGCAAAGATTTTATCAGGCTTTATTCCATACGAAGGCAGTATTGAGATTGAAGGAAAAGAGTTAAGAGAGTTATTGGCTTATGAAAAACAAAGCTATTACAGAAGAGTTCAGTATTTATTCCAAAATAGTCTATTATCCTTTAATCCGAATCAAACAATATTGAAGAGCTTGGAAGAACCGTTAAGATTTATGCGAAGAATAAAAAGTCATACAGAACGAATTCGAATGATACAGGAATTATTTACAAGCCTAGAGTTAGAATTGGCTTGGTTAGAAAAATATCCTCATCAATTATCTGGAGGACAATGTCAAAGATGTGCGATTGCTAGGGCAATTTTAGCGCAACCTGAGTGCTTAATTTGTGATGAAATAACGAGTTCATTAGATGATGCGAATCAAGAAAAAGTTATAAAAGTGTTACATAAAGTTCAAGAAGAAACAAATATGACGATACTTTTTATTAGTCATAATCAGTCGTTAATTGAATCGTTTTGCTCGAATGTTATTGTGTTAAATGAGGGACGATTGATTGAGAAAATAGATTTAGTAGAGAAAAAGTAAAAACTGAGTAGGTTGATAAGAAAAACAAGATTTATCATCAAAAGTTAACAATTCTAACCACATTACTTGACAAACGGTTAACTTTTTAGTAAATTAGTATCAATTTCATAGGAAATCCAGTGAAGGAGCTAAGTAGATTCGCAGCAATTAGAGAGAGAAATCGTGGCTGAAAGTTTCTCATAAGACTGAGAGAATT
>CALATC010000064.1 GCA_937891475.1 uncultured Granulicatella sp.
ACAAAAAATGTTGGCTTTTGTCAATGGATTTTGGGAAAATCTTATTTGACTCAGTTAACTAAACTTGGCAATCATTTTCGAAATCATAAACTCCCCAATTTACGCTATAAATCTTTTAAATTACTATTTACAACTTCTCTGCTCATCTCATTATTAAAGAAAGGAAGACCGACGATACGATAACGTTCATCGTCCAACAAAGTTCTTGCCTCATCTCTTTCAGTAATTTGCAGTAAGAATTTCTCTTTCCAGCCTTCTTTACTATTTTTGAAGGTATTATTACTATCCAAAAATTGACTTCCTTTTGGCTCAATGAAAATCTGCCAAGAAGTATTTCCAACTTTTTTATCATTTGCAAGCAAGATAAAGTCAGGCTCAAAAGCACGCCCTTCGTCAAAACTATAGATTTTCACTGCTTTCTCATTTCGCAAAAGATAAATATCAGACCACTTTTCCTGCAAATCATTCATCAATTCACGGATAGCACGCACCAGATATTTCTCCTCGCTTGTTCCAAAGTTATCATCATAGGCATACCAATCTAGTTGATCGATATTTTCAAAAATCTCTGTTTCAGACTTAGTTTTTTGTGACCGTCCAAACTCTGCATTCCCACTTACATTAACAGTATACTTTCTCAAGATATTCTCTTCAAAAACTTCACGTACAGGAACAGATTCAAAATTAGCTGAGCCATAAAAGCGCTCTTCAGTTGGAACGATATCTTTTTCAATGCTATACAAAAGCTGTTCTGTAATATAGAGTTTTTGGTCTGAAGTTAACTCACTTATTTGTGATAAAGAAGATTCTACTATAATATTAACTTTTGAAAGCATTTCGATGAAGGCAGATACACCACTCAAGCCAAAGAAAGCTTTCTGCAAGTTTTTAAAGGTATACTGTTTATTGCGATTGATAGCCGCTCGAACAATATTGGAAGTAATTTCTTTTCCAAACTCAAAGTTTAAGGTGTTTATCGAATCCGTCGCAAAAACATCATCTTCTGAGAAAGCTTCAAAATCTCTTGTGTTGAAAGTCGGTAAACGTACCTCAAAGGAACTCGGAATGAAAGAGGTATCCAACAAACTTTCTTGTCGTTGTTCAACATATTCTTGATAAGAAAGACGTTTATTCATCCAAACCAGACCATCTGTATAGGTTCGTGTTTGTTTGAAAGATTTTTTTAGCTTTAATTCACGCTCTTCTAAATTGACATCATCAAAAATTCCAGACTCACGCAAGACTTGCTTTAATTCAGAAATATAGCGAGGATTGTTGGCAGAATGATAATGAAGCTGTTCTATGACACGAAGTTCATTGTTTTCATTTTCATCAAATTTACGAGTGAACTTCTCCTCGATTTGATTATCAATCACAAAGGGATAATAACGTGCACCACGACCAATGAGTTGCTTTTCTGCATTGGTAGTGTTCCCTGCGACAAAACCGTTCTTTGTTGTCTTACCATCACGAATATCGTAAAGGCGAACAATATCAAAAAGATTCAAAACATCCCAGCCTTCGTTGAGCATATCAACTGCAAAAATAGCACGAATTTCATTTGAAGGGAGTTCCAGAGTATTCAACTCCACTAAATTGTTGCTAGTCTTGTTTTTCCCATCAATCACGAGTAAGCGTTCACGGCGAAAATCTTCCTGCAATTCCTCAATTAAATCTTGAAAAGAAAGTCCAGACTCCTCAAAAAAAGCAAATGCTTTTTCCAAGATATTTTTTTGCTCCTCATCATTTGCAGTTAAGTTTTTTTGAGACTGTACTTGTTCTACTGACAGATTGGCTAACATATCCAAAAAAGCCTCTAAGTTTCCTTTATTTTCAGCAATTTTTTGCGACTTAAACAAGACCAAAGGTTTGAGGTTGATGCCATGTTTCAAGGCGATTTTCTTGCGGTATTGGCTGATAATGATTGCCTGCAACATACGAATTGGAAGTTCATTATCTACCAAGTGGAAAAGAACATCTTTAGAGTACTTATCCAAGCGGAACTCTTTCAAGTCATACTTGAAAATCAAAGATTTTTCATATTTTTTGGCAATATCTGGATTTGCTAAGTCAATGGTTGCTGTAAATTCAAATAAAGAAGATTTACGTGCTGTACTTTGAATGTTTTCAATCGTCGCCGTCCAGCTGTCGTTCTCATCTTTTTCTTTCTTACCGAGTCCAGCATTCAAGTGATGAGCCTCATCTGCCAATAACACAAGCGACAAATCTTCAAATTGCTCATAAGTTAGGCGATTTTCCCTTGGGGTGTTTAAATCTTGGTGAAGTTTTTGAATGGTTGTAAAAACAATATTGATACTATCAGGCTGACTATCGGAAAAATCTGTCACTTCACGTACTCCCACCACTTGATTATCAATCGTTATTTTATCCGCAAACAAGTATTTTCCCATCTCATTAGGCAAGAAGTTTGCCCTTGTCTTGGTAAGGATATTGTCGTTATTAACAAAAAAAATAAAATTGCGTTCACCCTGTTTAAATTTTTCGAGGATAATCGCTGCCATCAGCAAAGTTTTTCCTGAACCGGTCGCCATATTGTAGAGGACTTGTTCTGGTTTTTTTCGATTCTTCTCATCCCTTTTGTAGTAAAGATACCTCCCTAACGCCTCTTTCTGGTAAGGACGCAGTGGAAATTTCAGATTTTGCGTGATGTAGTCTGGAATGCTTGTCTTAAAGTCAATGAAGCCATTTTCACTAGCTTGCTTATAAATTTCATACACAAAAGCCATCACTTACTCCTCTCCATAGAAGTCTTTATTGAGTTTTTTCTCTTCTAGTGAAATGCCATAGTCGCTATCATCTATCTCTGAGTAATTAACATACAGGTTATTATTATCCACCAACTCCAGCAAGACTTGTTTTTGTTCAGCTAGTGAAAGTTTTTCGAACTCTGACTTTTTCAACTTTTTAGGGTCGACACGATAAGATAGGAACGAAGACTTTTTAGCCTGTTCAAATAGTTGAGATAGAGTTTCAGACTCTCTTGCCTCTAAGACTGTATTTTTAAAATCCTGGGCATCATTTTTGAGTTCGCAGTAGACAAACGAACCTCCACCCTGCCAGTCGACAGATTTTGAAATACCACCTTGTTCGCCCTCAATCACTTTTTCCAAACGTTTAACGGACACGGTCTCAATGTAGTCCATTTGTTCAATACCAATGTACTGGCGGTTCATTTTATGGGCAACGGCTGCTGTTGTACCTGATCCGAGGTGGTAATCTAGGACGATGTCTCCATCATCGGTCGTTAAATCAATAAACTTTTTAACCAGCTGTTCTGGCTTAGGGTAATCAAAAACTTTTTCTTTGAAAATTTCTTCTAAAACTTTAGTTCCCTGACCAGAAAAACTTTCATCAATCCAAGATGTAAAAACTGTTTGTTTCTTCCCATCACCTTTATATATTTTTTCGTAGAGCTCTGTTCTACCATCTTTTTCAAGTGACACTACCATATCATTTTTTATAGCTTCTTCAAGTCTATTTTTACTCCATCTCCAGCACCCATCATCTCCATTCGGTAAGATTGGCAATACTTTATTACCCTCAAATTCAACTTCATAGAAGAGGTTAGGGCGGTCTTCTCTTCGACTGTTGCTTCCCCATTTTCGAATAAGCTGAGTTTTATAGTTTCCTCGGCTATCTTCATAAGCATAGTTTGAAGTGTCTTCGATAAAAGCTTTATTCAAGATTGCTCGTTCTTTATTTTTGGCGTAAAAAATTATAGTTTCGTGAATTTGAGCAATATATTTACTATCTTGACGACCTCCTCGACCTTTCCAGACAATATTTGAGATAAAATTATTTCTGCTGAACACCTCATCCATCAAAACTTTTAGATATGCTTGTTCATTGTCATCACATTGTACAAAAATTAAGCCATCATCACTCAGCAACTCCCGAGCCACCTCTAAACGATTCTTCATAAAAATTAACCATGTTGAATGATTGAAGCTATCATTGTAATTAAAGCTATCATTACCTGTATTGTAAGGCGGATCAATATAAATGAGTTTGACTTTCCCAGCAAAACGCTTTTTCAAACTATGCAGAACGATAAGATTATTCCCTTTGATGATAAGATTATCAGTATCTTTTATCTCTTCCACGTTATGCTCGCCAGTTTCGTCATAACGTTTAAAGTTAGTCAAGACCTTATCATCCAGTAAACGATTGATTTCTGTTGGAGCGAGTGTTTCATTAAAGAAAACCTCTTGACGTTTCACATCGTCCTTGGTTTGCCCTCCCTCAAGCACACAATCTTTATAAGGAAAATTCAGCACAACTTCTTTATTTTCAGAAAGATAATTTCTGTCTGGCATCCCAAGACCTATTTTTGTTTTGTAGGCTGTAAAGCTGTCAGGCAAGAACTCCTTGTTATTTAGAAATTGCAAAAAGATATCTTTTTTAAAGACCAATACCCCATTTTGTAGCTTTGAAAAGAAATGATTGGTCATTTTTTCATTACTACTCAACTGATTGAGTAAGTCAGGACTGTACTGCCGTGCCAGCTCAGCCAGCTTATTTTTATTTAGCACACCATCCACTAAAAACTTAGGATTTTTAGAGAGAACCTGCTCTAATTCATGTTTCATATACGGAATCTCCTTCTCACTTAAAATTTGTGAAGAGCTGATAGTATTCCTTTATATATATATATAAAGGAAGGGTATACCCTTCGGTTTTATTCAATTTTCTAGTTCTATTATAGCATATTTGAGCATGTTTAAAAGAAATGATAAAAAAGCTTGAGGAATCTTGTATTTCCTCAGGCTTTTCTTATCCTTTAAAAGTGACAATAGTCGCACCACTGCCT
>CALATC010000065.1 GCA_937891475.1 uncultured Granulicatella sp.
TAAAATACGGAATCACAATCCCATCCAATGCCGTAATACTCATTCCAATAACAATGAGTAAAAGAATTCTCTTTGGAATCGATTGGAATAATTTTAGTAAGCTCAGCATATTTGATTTCTCCCTTTTTTTCAGTATTATTGTTCACTATATCCCAAAGTAAAGTTTTAGTAAATAGTTTTCTAAAAAGTAATGACTTTTCATAGAAAAAGCAGTAATAGAAGTCACTTCGACTTCCATTACTGCTGACGTCCTTACTGCAACTATAGACAAAGTATTTACGCTTTTATCTCTCTCATCACAATGTTTCCATCTTTAATTTCTAAGCAATAATCAAATTGTTGCATAAATTCTTCATCATATTGGTGTGTACTGTAAACAATTAATTTATTTTCTAAATGACTCACTACTTCTTCTACTTTCAAGCGATTCTGAGCATCCAAACCAGCAGTTGGTTCATCAAATAATAAAATCTCTCTATCAAAGAATAATAATCTCGCCAAATCAATTCTTCTCTTTTCACCACCTGATGCAGTTGAAAGAATATTATCAAACTCCGTTGACTGATTAATCCATTTTTCTAATCCAACTTGCTTACATAACACTTGAAACTGAGAATCAGTAATTGAATTTTGCAAACTTATATTCTCTTTTAATGATAATTGAAAGAGTGAAGTTTCTTGACCAATATAAGAAATTTGATGAGAAATTTTTTCTAATTCAGAACTATCCAACAATTTCCCATTTTCTAATTGAAATTTCAATGACTGATTATCAACAGGGATTGAACCAATGAGCGATTTTAAAAATGTTGATTTTCCACTACCACTTTCACCGATTAAAAGATACTTCTTCCCTTTTTCTAATTGAAGATTCAACTGTTGAAATATTAGTTTTTCATCAAAATTTACCGAAAAATCTTCAAAAATAATTTTTTGAATATTAGATTCTTCTTTTACGACTTCAATTTTTCTTTGATCAATAATTTCAAACACTTTATCTTTCACACTTTTAGCAGCGACTACTTCCGTATAACTCGCCCCAAATCCTTGAATCGGATATGCTACATATTGTGTTAATTGTTTA
The DNA here is from genome assembly GCA_937891475.1 of uncultured Granulicatella sp. The sequence goes on from CALATC010000065.1 coordinate 1,085, forward strand.
ATTGTAAAGAATACTGCTAAAGTAACCGAATGATTTAATACAAAATATCCTCCTAATACCCAAGAAAATACATTTACAAACATTCTTAATCCATAGGAAATAGCATAAACAAATTTATTCGTATGAGTGACAAAAACCTTTGCTTCTACTAACTCACGACTTTTACTTCTTAAACGTTTATTAAATAACGGAAAAACATCATATACTTTTAAAGTTGTAAAAGAATCGAGTATTTCTGTTAATAACGATAAATACTTTTCATTTGTTTGAGATAAATTTAATTTTGCATTTCCTAAAATTTTTCTTGAAAAATATGGCAACGCAAATGGTAACGAACTTAATCCAATCATTAAAATAGCAAATAAAGGACTAATGACTATAGCAGATACAAATCCTAAAATAAATACCCATACATCATTGTACATACTTAACAATTCTTTAATATAATCATTTTCAATAGTTTCTAAATCTTTTGTGTACATATTTAAGTAGTAATCTCTACCTAATTGTTCAAATTTCACAATCGATTGACTTTCTATTGATTCAACTAAATCTTCTCGAATATGATACATCAATTCTTGCGTAAGTCTTTCATTTACAACGTCTACTGCATAATCTAAATATGAATCAATTAATACATAAACAAATGATAACACGGCAATCCAGACAAAATTTTCAAATTTCCCTTCAGTGATAGTTTCCACTAATAAATTAATAATATAAGCCATAAAAACAACCGATACTGCCCCAAGCATGCTAACAAAAGAAAAGGCAATAAATGGTTTCATACTTTTACGAATATAACGATACATTAAAATTCCTCCATAAAAATCTAAAATACATACAATACTTTATTAAAAAACATGATGTTACCTCCTTCACATTAAATTTTAGAAGAATAAACCACTTCCAATTTAAATTATAATTTAATTAAAAAAAGAATACAATATGATTAGAGAATTTATTAATGTAACTTACTGCTACTATAAGACAAAGTCATTTACGCATTCCGCACTTCACATCAAACCGTTATTCCCTTCCATAAAACAAGAAATGACTTCTAATACAGGAAACTTTGAGACCCTAGGCTCAAAGTTTAGGCATGAAACCAAAGGTTTGCTGCCGTCCTTTGCTACTAT
>CALATC010000066.1 GCA_937891475.1 uncultured Granulicatella sp.
AAAAGGAGAGAATCGTTGTGACAGACACATCGACGTATTATCATATTAGCCGAGATGAATGGAAACAATATCAAAACGCTCATCACTTGGCATTAACATTACACGAATTAGAACATTTAACATCATTGAATGATAGAATATCATTAATTGACGTACAAGAAGTATATGCACCCTTATTAGATTACTTTGACATTTATTATCAAAAACATGGGCAAATTCATGAACAAGAACAATATTTCTTAAAACAACCGAAGAAGAAAGTTCCGTTTATTATTGGAGTTTCAGGAAGTGTGGCAGTTGGGAAAAGTACAACAGCACGTTTAATGCAAACGATGCTCCAACAAAAATATCCAGAATTAACTGTTGAATTGATGACAACGGATGGGTTTTTATGGCCAACAAAGGATTTGGTGGAAAAAGGGATTTTACACCGAAAAGGATTCCCAGAAAGTTATGATATGGAATCATTAGTGAATTTCTTACTGGATATTAAAACAGGAGAAGAAGCTGTTGAAGCACCTGTTTATTCTCATGAAATTTACGACATTATTCCAAATGAAAAACAAGTCATTTATCCACCTGATATTTTAATTGTGGAAGGAATTAATGTATTACAATTGCCACCGAATCGAGAAATTTACGTAAGTGATTTCTTTGACTGGTCGATTTATGTAGATGCGGAAGAAAATCTGATTGAAAAATGGTACTTAGAACGTTTTGAATTATTAATGGAACGAGCAAAAACGCAACCCGATAATTTTTATTACCAGTTTGCGATTGGAGACCGAGAAGAAGCCATTGCTATGGCAAAAGATGTATGGAAAAAAACGAACTTGAAGAATTTAAAGGAATATATCTTACCAACAAAAGGCAGAGCAGACTTCATTTTGCACAAAACATTCGGACATCATATTGACTATGTCCAAGTGAAGAAATATTAAATAATGGAAGAACCCACGGGATGAACATCGCTGTGGGTTCTTTTTTGAATAGAAAGGATAATATATGAAAAATGAGAAAATTTAATAAAAATACGAACGAATTTTATAAATATTTAAGGTAACTTTCGTGATTTTCTGCTACAATATAGGTAATAAAACTAAGGAGGCTTTTTATGTCAACAAGAACCACTTCGTTAGAAAAAATTATTGTATTAGATTTTGGAAGTCAGTATAACCAACTGATTACACGTCGTATTCGTGAGTTTGGAGTATTCAGTGAGTTACTTCATAATGATATTACGGCTGAAGAAATCAAAAAGCATGGCAATGTAAAAGGGATTATTTTCTCTGGGGGACCTCATAGTGTTTACGAATCAGGAGCTTTTACAGTAGATCCTGAAATTTTTGAATTAGGAATTCCGGTATTAGGAATCTGTTATGGAATGCAGTTGACAACTCATTTATTTGGAGGAACTGTTGAATCTTCACCGACAAGAGAATATGGTCCTGCAAAAGTAGAAGTATTTAATACAGATTCAGGAATTTTCCAAGGATTATCTACTTCAGAAGAAGTCTTAATGAGCCACGGTGACAGAATTACAGCTATCCCTGAAGGTTTCACGGTAACAGCTTCGAATAACCATACACCATTTGCAGCATTTGAAAACCTAGAACGAAATATTTATGGCGTACAATTCCATCCAGAAGTACGTCACAGTATTCATGGAAATGATATGTTGAAAAACTTTGTGTTCAATATTTGTGGTGCAACAGGTGATTGGACGATGGCAAATTTCATCGAGATGGAAATTGAAAAAATCCGTGGAAAAGTTGGCAATAAAAAAGTATTATTAGGTTTATCAGGCGGAGTTGACTCAAGCGTTGTAGGTGTTCTATTACAAAAAGCAATCGGAGACCAATTAACGTGTATTTTTGTAGACCACGGTTTACTTAGAAAAGACGAAGGCGACCAAGTAATGGAAAGCCTCTCTGGAAAATTTGGATTAAATATTATCCGGGTGAATGCTCAAGAACGTTTCTTATCCAAACTAAAAGGTGTTAGTGATCCAGAACAAAAACGTAAAATTATTGGAAATGAATTTGTTTATGTATTCGATGATGAAGCCGCAAAATTAACAGATGTGGATTTCTTAGCACAAGGAACTTTATATACAGATATTATCGAATCAGGAACAAAAACAGCCCAAACAATTAAATCTCACCACAATGTGGGAGGACTACCAGAAGATATGCAATTTGAATTAATTGAACCGCTGAACACACTATTCAAAGACGAAGTCCGTGCCTTAGGAACAGCCTTAGGCATGCCAGATTCAATCGTATGGCGCCAACCATTCCCAGGACCAGGACTAGGCATTCGAGTACTAGGAGAAGTAACCGAAGAAAAACTAGAAATCGTACGAGAAAGTGACGCTATCTTAAGAGAAGAAATTGCTAAAAACGGACTTGAAAGAGACGTATGGCAATACTTCACAGTTTTACCAGGAATCCGCAGTGTAGGAGTAATGGGAGACGGAAGAACATACGATTACACAATCGGCATTCGTGCAGTGACAAGTATTGATGGCATGACAAGTGACTTCGCACGCATCCCATGGGAAGTCTTACAAACCATCAGCGCAAGAATTGTGAACGAAGTAGGACATGTGAACCGAGTGGTGTATGACATTACCAGTAAACCACCTGCTACGATTGAATGGGAGTAATTCGGTGTACATTTGAATTATTAGGAGTTTAACGACGACATAATTCTTAGGTACAGCGTATGCAAAAAGAACTTTAATCTTAGCGAACAAAGTGAGAAAAAGATTATTAGTTCTAACTGCCCATATGTTAAAATATATAGATTGAAAATTAGTTAAAACACTTTGGATTGTTTCCAAAGTACCTCCAAAGTATCTCCAAAAAGACCTTATCTACACTAAAATATAAATATAAAAATAGATAATCAAGAATAATACATTCAACACCAAATTTTATCAAAATAGCAACATTTCAATTTCTTGTGACTACTTGCATGATACTTATTAGCTGTGTTACAATTAAATGGAATTATAATTTTAAGAGGAAAATAATATGGATTTAATAATTAAAAAAATAATAGACAAGAAAGAAAAAGAAATAATATCAAAAGAGGTCCTTTACGACCTTCCTGAATGGTTTGGTCTACCTGAAAGTACAAAAGAGTATATTGAAGATTCACAAGATAAACCGTTTTTGGCTTGCTATGCAGATAATGAAGTTGCAGGTTTTATCGTATTAAATGCAACAAGTAAGGATACTGCAGATATTTTTGTAATGGGTATAAAGAAAAAATTTCATAGAATGGGAATTGGAACAAAACTAAACACAGAATTCGAAAATATGGCAAAAAATCTTGGATATTCCTACTCACAGGTGAAAACTGTAAAAATGGGACACTACAAAGAATATGATATTACTAATGAATTCTATATCGCAATGGGATATAAAGAATTAGAATGTTTTCCTACCTTATGGGACGAATGGAATCCTTGTCAAATATATATTAAATATTTAGGGGAATAATACTTCAATAATATTTTATTTGTAAATAAAGTATTTTAGTATCTAAAAGCTCGATGAATAAAAATAAAAGTAGTATATTCACCAAGAAACTTGATATAGTTTACTTTTAAAAACTAAATACAAGATAAATACAAATTTATACCCTGCCATTTCCCCTGCCAATATAAAATATAAAGTTGATACTTCCTATGATATCAACTACTCAGGATAGATTCTTCCCCTATTGAATGAGAATAATAATAAAAACTTATCAAATCGTTGATATAATTAACTTATAACAATACTTGATTTCCATAAATGCAACCATTTTGCAACCAATAAAAGAAATTATAATTTTTAAAAGGTACTAAACTACATTAAAATGTATTAAATATACTTACCTCTTTTTAATGATAGTTTTAATAGGAATTATTAAATTTTCCTAAAAAATAACAATTAGAATCGCTATTTACAATTTAGTTAATTAAACTTAATGCTACAAAGGAGTAATTTATGAGGAGAAGTAAAATTATTAAAGATATCGTTCAAAATAATAAATCAGTATCCACCGCTTTACAAGAACTTTTAGTTATAACACATGAGTTAGATAACAAAGAACTTAATAGATGGATTAGAAATGAATTAACTGGATATAACTCAGAAGATGAACTACCATCTTACAGAAAAAACCTACCAAATACAATCTTGTATTCTGGTCAAAATGGACTGACTAATGTAAACAACCTACCTTTACCTATTCAATACTTTGGAGAGTCCAAAGAGCAGATTGTTAATTTGAATTTTATGGATAGTTGTATAGGAGAAATAGAAAATGCAATAGAAAATACTAAGGATTGTAATATGGGAAGAAATTTAACTATGTTTGCTGGCATTATTTCTAAAAATACCAATAATCAAATAACTTGTTTTAACATATTTATGAAATTTGGAAATAATGCTTTTGAATATATACTGTCTAATGTAAGAGTTAAAATTATAGATTCTTTACTATTATTGGAAAAAAAATTTGGTATACTTGATGAACTCTATTTTGAAGAAGATAAAATGATTCCTGATAAAACAGACAAAGTAAATAAACAAATTAATTCAATAATATTCTCTGATGGGGCAAGGTACTAATATGTATAAACAGATATTATTAATTTGTATTGGGGCTTTAATTTCTATCTTAACAACCGTAATAAATAAATTTGTTGATGGATGGTTAAATAAAAGAGGAGAAGTTATTATTTACAGAAAACGCGTTTATCAAGAAAACTCCACAAATAGAACAATGGAGGTTTATGTTGACGATAATAATGAAACCTTATTGGTCGTTCCCTTGTGGATAGAAATACAAAACACTAAAAAAACACCTGTTATTATCCGTGATTTCAGTTTAGAATTATATAAAAATGGAGATAAAATAAAAAAAATGAAACAAATCTCCCATCAAAAAAGCGCAACTCATGAACCAGAAGTTTGCTATGGAGATAATGGAAACTACTCCTTTCTTATTAAACCCGAAAGTATCATGAGATATAATCTTTTGTATTCTTTAAAAAAAAATGACTGTGAAATTGATTTTGATGAAATAAAAATAGTATATTATGATTCTAAGAATAAAAAAATAACAGAAAAATTTCAGACAACGGATTCTTGGAAGCTTAAAAAATATGGTATAGATGATGATTGGACTAAACTAAATTAATATTAAATTATTGACATGTTTTGTAACCAATAAGATATTATAATTTATTAGCTTAAAAAAAGTAAAGGGCAAGAGTATTTTTTCGTAACCTTAAAAATCTTCCTTGCTAATCCTTTACTTTTTTTATTTTTTGCTATTCTTCTCTTGTGCAAAAGCATACGGAAAGAATAGCTTTGTATTATTTTCATTTTCGTGTTATACTTACATCGTTACTTTTTCACTAATCTCGTAAAAGAGAGAGGTGTAACTCTATTCCTAATATTATATTTACTTTTATTATTTCTATCATGGCAAGTATATTTGCTTATTATATTTGCAAATGGTTAGATAGATTTTTTAAAAAATAACTAGCCTATTAAAAAAGACAGGATTCTGTACCGACCCCAAAAAGTTAGACCAAAAATCTAACATTTGGAGGTCGGTATTTTTATGGCTAAATATGACTTTGAATTTAAGAAGAAAGTT
>CALATC010000067.1 GCA_937891475.1 uncultured Granulicatella sp.
TATGAAACGTGTGTATTTATTTTGTAATGCAGGAATGTCTACTAGTCTAGTGGCAAGTAAGATGCAGGAAGTTGCAAATCAACATCAATTGCCAATAGAAGTCAAAGCATTTCCTGATGTTCAGCTAGATTCTGTAGTTCAAGAATTTCATCCTGATGTTATTCTTTTAGGACCTCAAGTGAAATTCAAATTTAATGCTACTCGTGAGAAATATGAGCCTACTGGTATTCCTGTAGAAGTAATTAATTTGGAAGATTATGGGAATGTTAATGGGGAACGTATTTTGAAACGCGCGATTCAACTGATTAAAAATAAAAAATAGGAGGAATTGTTATGTTTGCTTCGTTAGAAAAAGTAATGGGAAGTTCCGCGGAAAAATTAGGCAATAATAAAGTCTTAATTGCGATTCGTGATGGTTTCTTAGTATCCACACCATTAATTATTGTGGCTTCTATTTTCCTTGTTATTGCGAACTTTCCAATACCAGGTTATGTTGATTTCTTAGCTCAATTTTTTGGTCAAGGTTGGCCAAGTAAAATGGATGCGGTTATTGATTCAACATTTAGTGTTTTAGGGCTATTAGGAGCAGTTGGGATTGGTTATGCATATGCACGTCAATTAGAAAGTGATCCAATTGCGGGTGGAGCCGTTTCTCTTGTATGTTTCCTAATTATTACACCAAAGGTTCATGCTGATTTCGTAAATGCAGCAAATGGCAAAGCTTTTAATGGATTTGCATTAGCACATTTAGGGTCAGCAGGAATGTTTTTGGCAATGTTAACAGCTATTATTTCTGTAAAAATTTTTGTAACGATTAAAAACAAAGGCTGGGTTATTAAAATGCCTGATGGGGTTCCACCAGCTGTCACTCAATCATTTGCAGCATTAATTCCAAGTGCATTTGCAATGTTCTTCTTCTTTGTAGTGTATTTAGTATTTTCAGCAACAGATTATCAATACGCTCATAACTTTATTTATAAAATTTTACAAGCGCCATTAATGGGATTCGGACAAAGCTTGATTTTTGAACCAATTTATCAGTTCTTATCTACTTTATTCTGGTTCTTTGGTATTAATGGGCCAGCTGTAACGAATACGGTATTTAATCCAATTCATTTAGCTTTAACAGCAGAAAACTTAGAAGCCTTTAAACAAGGAGTAACGCTTCCTAATATTTTTACAGGCCCATTCGGAGATTTCTTTGCAAACTTTGGTGGTGGTGGAAGTACATTGTCACTTGTTTTCTTAATGGTATTCTTTGGAAAATCAGAACGTATGAAAAAATTAGGACGTTTAGCTATTATTCCTGGTATTTTTGGAATTAATGAAATGATTATTTTTGGATTACCAGTTGTATTAAATCCATTAATCGTAATTCCATTTATTTTAACACCATTAGTAAATACAATTTTAGCGACTATTGCAACTCTAATTGGATTGATTCCATATACTACAGGGGCAGCACTTCCTTGGACAACACCATTCTTCTTCTCTGGCTGGTTATCAACAGGAAGTATCGTTGCAGGTTTATTCCAAATTGTATTAATTATTATTGGAATGGGAATTTACTATCCATTCTTTAGAGTGATTGATAAACAATATCTTCATGAAGAACATCAAGCTGCTAATTCATTAAGTGATGAATTAGATGAATTGTCATTAGATGATTTAAGTTTTGATGATTTATAAAAAGTAATAAACGAGTAGAAAAGTTGAACGTGCGGAGGTGGGAAGACAACAGAAATGAGAAAATTTCTGTCGTTATTCCCACTTTTTTTGAAGGGAGAAAGCATATGCGAGTGATATTATTTTTGAATCAAATACAAGCGGGTTATGGTGGAAAGGAAAGAGCAGATACCCCTCTTGGGTTAGAAAAAGGAGGAATTGGCTCTTACTTAATGTATAAAGATTACTTTTTAAAAGAAAATTTACAAGTATTAGCGACTGTCTATTGTGGTCCAGATTATTTTGCAAACCATAAGGAAGAAGTGCTTCATAAAATTCATAATTTGATTTTGAAAACAAAAGCAGAAGTATTGTTTGCGGGGCCATGCTTTAATGATGAAACTTTTACAGAAATGGCAGCAAATGTTGCTTCTTTTATTGAACATCAAACGGATTGTAAAACGTATGTAGCTTGTTCAAAAGAAAATGAAGAAATCATTCAACAATTCAAAGAGCATACGACCATGATTGAAATGCCTAAAAAAGGTGCAGTTGGTTTAAATGATGCGTTGAAAGACATTGCACTAATTATTGCGCATGATCAACAAGAGTCGAATCGAATTTATCGTTAGAAAGGAAGCGAGTGAAGTGGAGTTACAGACTTTATGTAGTTTACCGGGAGTTTCAGGAGATGAGTATGAAGTTCATCAATATTTGTCTACGGAATATCAACAATTGAATTTAGACTTGAAAAGAGATAAGTTAGGTTCGATTTTTGGAGAGAGACAAGTCGAGAATAGTCCTTTTACAGTGATGATTAGTTCAAATATTGATGAATGTGGAGGAATGATTGACGATATTCATGAGA